>NZ_LT605203.1:3769738-3784921 GCF_900089495.1 Thiomonas sp. X19
TTACCTGAATCCGTGAGCTCGGGCATGCGGAATTTTCATAAGTTGTTGATGCATAATGGTTTATTCGATAAAATGACCCCTTTGTCTTCTCACCCAGCGGGTGAACGTTCCGGGGTATGGCATGGGGTTTGGATTTCGCGTCAAGCAACTCGACTATGACCTGACGCCGGTGGCCGGTCTGGCCCTTGTCGGTCATCACCTCAAGCGCCTCGATCCTCTGTTCAAACGCCTGGATGCCCAGTGGCCTTGCCGCGGCGGACTGCCGCCCAGCACACTGATGCGCAGCTATGTTGGCTTGCTCGCGCAGAGCAAGAGCGACTTCGATGCCATCGAAGGCTTTCGAGGCGATCGTTTCTTCCAGGAGGCGCTGGGTCTGGTGGGTGTGCCGTCCTCGCCCACCCTGCGCCAGCGCCTGGATGCGCAGGCCGCCCTGTGGTTTGACTTCACCTCCCAGGCGATTGAAGCGCTGCTGCGCAAGAGCCAACCGGACTATGGTCTTTTGCCTTGCGGTCATGTGCCGCTGGACATCGACACCTTCGCGATGGACAACTCGGGCACAGCCAAGGATGGGGTGAGCCGCACCTACGCGGGGGTCGATGGCTACTGCCCGCTGGCGGCCTACCTGGGCACGCATGGGTTTTGCCTGGAGTTCGCCCTACGTCCGGGCGCGCAGCACTCGGCTTCGGAGACGACCTACAACCTCGAGACGGCCGTGCCCATGGCGCAGCGCCTGTCGACCGCAGGCCCCAAGGCGCCGATTCTCGTGCGCATGGATGCGGGGTTTTGCTCGGCCGCCTTGATGGCCGACATGCAGCGCTGCAACAGGCCAGGACTGCCCCGGGTCGATGTTCTGATCAAGTGGAATCCCCGCAAGACCGATCCTCTGGAGGTCTTGCGACGGCAGGAACTGGAAGGGGGTTTGTTGTGGCAGCATCCGCGCGCAGGCAAGCGCGTGGCGGTTTGGGAGGTGGCCGTGCAGGTCGAAGGCATCGCCCATCGCCTGCGCCGCATTGTGCGCATCACGGAGCGCACCGTCGATGCCCGTGGCCAGCAGTTTTTGGTCCCCGAGATCATCTTGGAGGGCTGGACGACAAGCTTGCCCAAGGCCATCAGCGCCGAGGCGATCATCGACCTGTACGCCGGGCACGCTACGCACGAGCAGTTCCATGCGGAATTCAAAACCGACATGGATCTGGAGCGACTGCCCTCGGGGAAGTTCGACACGAACGATCTTGTCTGCCAGCTTGCGGCCCTGACGATGAACGTGCTGCGCCTCATGGGGCAGCAAGGGCTGCTGGGGCCGCATGCACCGGTGCGCCATGCGGCCAGGCGACGGCGTCTGAAGACTGTGATCCAGGAACTTGTCATCCGCGCAGCACGCGTGATCAACCATGGCGGGCGGCTGTGGTTGGGACTGGGCGCCAACGACAAGGCAGCCCGTGCCTTTTGCGATCTGCATGCGCAGTTCGCCGCCAGCGGCTGAAGACGCAGTCCAAGCTTTCCCAGCACCCCAAGACGCTGGCCACAAGGGCTCGGCGGGGGAACGGCTGCGCGCAACCCACCCGAAATGACCGATCAAGGGGGCCGATCGTTCGCGCACAGCCCCACAGCCCCCTTCGACACGGCGCTCGAACCGTGAACCTGCGGGAAATCGGGAAAATCGGGCCGTCACAATCAGCTTTCAAGTCGATGGATTATCGGAAGTCACGGATTCAGGCTGAAGTGCAACACCTTGCCATCCGGTAAGGTGCCGTGAATGACAAGAACGACGTACCGACAGCTTCAACCCGCCGAACGCATGCGCATTGAGATCTGGAAAGCCGAGAAGGTCAGTCTGCGGGCCATGGCCCGCAGACTGGGCCGTGCGCCCTCGACCTTGACGCGGGAGCTTGCCCGCAATGCCCAAGACAGCGCGGGGAGCTACGACGCCATGGTGGGGCAGACCCTGCGCGCCAGGCGCCGCGCCGCCAGCCGTCCAGCGGCGAAGCTGGCCCCCAGCAGCGTGCTCTGGGGTGCGGTGCGCGAGATGCTGGCGTGGAAGTGGTCGCCCCAGGAGATCGCCGCTACGCTCAAGCGCACCTATCCTGACGATTCCAGCCGCCACGTGTCCCACGAGACGATTTACAACGCCATCTACGCCCACCCCAAGGGCGAGCTGCGGCGCGAACTCATCGCCTGCCTGCGCCAGGGCCATGGGAAGCGCCTGCCGCGTTCGCGCGGCACCGACCGCCGCGGCCAGATCCCCGAGATGGTCAGCATTCATGTGCGCCCGCCCGAGATCGAGGATCGTCTGATGCCCGGCCACTGGGAGGGCGACCTCATCAAGGGGGCGGGCAACAAGTCGGCTGTGGCCGTGCTGGTCGAACGCATGAGCCGCGCCGTCTTGCTGGCCAAGATGCCCGACTCCACGGCGGCATCGGCGCTGCAAGCCTTCACCACCAAGCTGCAATCCCTGGTGGCGCCGCTGCGCCAGAGCATGACCTACGACCAGGGCAGGGAGATGAGTCGGCATGCCGATTTGACGGCCGCCACCGGCGTGCGGGTGTACTTCTGCGACCCGCACAGCCCCTGGCAGCGCGGCACCTGCGAGAACACCAACGGCCTGCTGCGCCAGTACATGCCCAAGGGCACGGATCTGTCGGTCTACTCGCAGCAAAAACTCGACGCGATCGCCGACAGCCTCAACACCCGGCCGCGCCAAACCCTGGGCTGGAGGTCGCCACTGCAGGTGCTCGCGGAAATCCTCGTCAACCCCCAAGAACCCTCTCCCGTCCATTAACCCCAAGGGCGTTGCGCTTCGCACTTGAAACCGCCCAGTAATCCCAGCAACGGCAAAAGACGACCGAACAGGTTGAAGATGCTCACGAACAGGCTCGCGGTGGCGAGGATGCAGCCCATGAAGCCGGCCAGGTCGAACACCGCGGCCAGACCCCAGGCGCTGTCGCTGCGTTGATGGGTAAGAAACAGCAGGCCCAAGTAGCCCGCCACCGCGAGGATGGTGCCCGGATGCGGCAGGCCCAGCGCGGCGCTCGCTGCGGCGGATTGCGGCACTGAACATGAGGATGAGCGGCCAGCAGCGCATCGGTGTTGCGCAGCACGGCGCGGGACGGGAGATGAGGGTGTTGCAGCCCATGAAAAACTTCCTGAATGGAACGACCGAGGTGTCGGGTTTTGGGCTTGGTGTCGACCAGGCTGGGCCAGATCAAGCTCGGCCGGGAGAACGACAAGGACGGTATGGCCTCAGGCACCGACTGACAGAAGGGCACACGGCAATGCGACGTGCGCCTCGCCTGGTCTGCGCCGCTGCTGCTTGGCGCGTTGCAGGCGTGCGGCAACCGAGCGGCTGGCGCGGGCCACGGCGCCGTCGATCAGGCTGCGCCAGTCGGCATGCCGCTGGCGGATGACGACGGCAGGCTGCTGGGGCAGATCCACGCGCAGCACGCAGCGCTTGTCCTTGCCGCCGCGCGGGCCGTTCACGTCCGACAACACCACCGCGACGCGAACCACGCGGCGCGACAACCTGGCCAGGGCGAATTGCAGGCGGCATTGCAAATGCGCCAGCATCTGCGCACGCTGCAGGGCGTCCATCGGCTGGCCTGAAACCTGAATGTCGATGTGCATGGGAACCTCCTGAAAGTCGGGAAAGGACAATGTTGCCAGGCCCTAATTTAGGTTCTGCAATACTTCGTGTAAATTCGAATTTCCAAATCATTCATTTCGAGAAAATCGAACTGTTAAGGATTCCTGGCATGCTCAACTTCAAGCATTTGCATTACTTCTGGGTTGTGGCCAAGACCGGCGGCATCGTCCGCGCAGGCCAGCAGTTGCACATCACGCCGCAGACCCTGAGCGGGCAGATCAAACTGCTGGAAGATCGCATCGGCACCGCCCTGTTCCGCAAGAGCGGGCGCAAGCTCGAACTCACCGAGGCGGGCAGGGCGGCACTGCGCTATGCCGACGACATCTTCGCCCTGGGCGATGAGATGGAAGCAGCACTGCGGCGCGATGCGGCGCAAACCCCGGCGCTGGTGTTTCGCGTGGGCATCAGCGATTCGGTGCCCAAGACCATCGCTTACCGCCTGGTGGAGCCGGCGCTGGACCTGCCGCAGCCGGTGCGCATGCAGGGTGAGGAGGGCAAGATGGCCGATCTGCTGGCGCGCCTGGCCGTGCACCAGCTCGACCTGGTGGTGGCCGACACCCCGCTACCCGCGCACTTCAGCGTGCGCGCCTACAACCATCACCTCGGCAGATCGGGCTTGAGCGTGTTCGCTTCGCCCGCGTTGGCCAAGAAGGCTCGGGGAGCGTTTCCGCAAAGCCTGGGCACGATTGCGCTGCTGATGCCGGGATCGGATTCGGCGCTGCGTTCGCAATTCGAGCAATGGCTGCGCCAGTTGCAGATCCAGGCGCACACCGTGGCCGAGTTCGACGACAGCGCGCTGATGACCGCCTTCGGTCGCCAGGGGCGCGGCGCTTTCGTGGCGCCCAGCGTGATGGAGCCGGAAATCGAGCGCGAGCACGGCGTGCAGTGCCTGGGCCGCTGCGAGGACGTCGCGGTGGACTTCTACGCCATCTCGGTGCAGCGGCGCATCACCCATCCCTGCGTGGCCGCCATCACCCAGAGCGCGCGCAACCGGCTGTTCATGGCCGGAAAATCGGGCTGATTGCGGCGGCCGCACGGACCGATGCGATCGCTTCAATGTCCGGAATCGGCCCGTTCGATGGACTTGCGCACCCGCCCGACCATGTCCCGCAGCATGCGATCGAGCAGGGTCTGGGCGGCGGCGGCGTACTGCGCGGCGTCGTTGGCCGCAACGGCCTGCTTGGCGTCGAAATGCCAGTGTGCGGCGATGCGGCGCGGGGCGTCCTGCGCGAGCTGGCAAGTCAGGCCCAGCCGCACCGTTCCTTGGCTGCCGCGGATGTCGTGCTCGAGCCGTGTCAGTTCGCAATGCAGGGTCCAGGCGGCGGGCGCGAGATGAGCATTCATCTCCACCGCGCTCACCCAGGGCTGGCGCGACAGGGTCTGCCCGATCGTTGCGCGAATGAGATCCGCCGGAGGTGCCAGCCAGCGGCTGTCGCGGTAGGGCATCAGCACGCTGCCGGGTCGCACGGCAGCGCCTGCGCCCTGGCCTGATGCGGCCGGCTCGGTGATCGCCCGAGCCGGCTGCCCGCTGTACAGCATGGCCGGGCTGTCGAGGCCGGGTGCGGCGCCAACTGGCAACAGGCGGATGACGGTGGGTTGGACAGCGCCAGCCGGCGTGACCACAGGCGGGGCTTGCAGACGGTAGATGATTTGCGGCGGCTGGCGCGTCATGGGCAGCGAACAGCCGGCGCCCAACAGGGCAAAGAGGGATGTGCAAAGCAGGACCGGCAGCGGGGCTGCGCGGCGTGAGGCGGTTTTCATCGCTGTTCTCCTGGGCCCGGAGGTGGAAGCGGCGAGCCGTAGAGCAGTTGGCTGGGGTTGCCCTTGAGGCTGCGGATGAGTTCGGTCAGCTGGCTGCTGAGCTGCTGCAGGTTGTCGGTGAGCCGGTCGAAACCCGGCAGGGTGCGGTTCTGCAACCGGTCCAGGGCCTGCGTTCCGGTCGCACCCAGCTTGGCCGCGCCCTCCCCGGCCTGGCGCCAGCTTTTCGCCGCCGCGTCCATCTCACCCAGGGTGCCCTGCAGGTGCGCCGTGGTGTCGCTGAGCTGCGCGAGCAGCTTCTCGCCATGGCCGGTCAACCGCTGGCCTTGCACGCCCAGCGCCGCGAGCTCCTGGCTGGACTGGCGCAAGGCCACCAGGGTCTGCGCGATGTCCTGTCGATGGGCGGCGAGTGTCCCTGTGATCTGCTCGGCGTGCGCCAGGGTCCGGCTCAGCGCCTGCAGGTTTTCGTTGCTCAGCAGCATGTCCAGTCGGGTGGCGATTTTCGACAGCATGAGCGTGGCGTCGCTCAGGCCGCCCTCCAGGCGCGAGAACACGGACGGCGCGTAGCGGATGACCGGATAGGGCTGGCCGGGCGCGGCGCGCAGCGGTTGGGGCGATGCGCCGCCCGTGAGGTTGATGACCGACAGTCCCGTCACGCCCTGCGGGTTGAGTTGCGCGACGGTGTCGGTGCGCACCGGCACGTTCCTGTCGATGTCGACGCGGATGCGGATGAGGGTGGGGTTGGCCGGGTCGATTTCGATGGAGGCCACCCGTCCCACATTCACGCCGCGGTACAGCACGTTGCTGCTATTCCTCAAGCCGTTGACGTTGTCGGTGGCGTAGATGAGATACGGCGTGGTGTTCTGCTGCCTCCCGCCCACCGCCAGCCAATAGGCGGCGGCCGACAGCAGCAGGCAGAGCAGCAGGATGAAAACACCGACCGCCGTGTAATTGACTTTCGATTCCATCATTGCACCTTCATGCGGCGTTCCGTCTTGTTCATGATGTCCCCGTGATCTGCGTGGCGTGCGCCTGGTGCCGGCTCGCGTCGGCCGCCTGGCGCGCATAGGCCAGCGACCGCCCCCGCCGGAAATAGGCCGCGAGCTCGGGTTCGTCCCGCTGCGCCAGCTCGGCCGCCGTTCCCAGCGCCAGCACTTTCTTGCGCGCGAGAAAAGCCACCATGTCGCTGCCGTGCCAGATCGAGTCGAGGTCGTGCGTGACCTGCAGGATGGTCAGGCCCAGCAGATCGCGCAACTCGCGGACCAGGTCGTCGAATGCAGCGGCGCCGATCGGATCCAGCCCCGAGGTCGGCTCGTCCAGCACCAGCAGTTCGGGGTCGAGCGCCAGCGCGCGGGCCAGCGCCGCGCGCTTGACCATGCCGCCGGAAAGTTCCACCGGGTACTTGTGCGCGGCATCCGCCGGCAGGCCGGCCAAGCGGATCTTGAGCATGCCGATGTCGGCGAGGAATGCGCGTTCCACCGCGCCGTGCTCGCGCAGCGGCAGCAGCACGTTCTCCAGCACCGTGAGCCCGGTGAACAAGGCCCCTCCCTGGAACAGCACGCCGATGCGCTGGCGCAGGCGCTGGCGGATCGTCCCGTGCGCCGCGAGCGCGTCCTGTCCGAACAGCGCGAGCTGGCCCGCCTGCGGCTCGCGCAGCAGGATGAGCGTGCGCAGCAGCACCGTCTTGCCCGTGCCGGAACCGCCGACCAGGGCCATGATGCAGCCGCGCGGAATGCGCAGGTCCAGGCCGTCGTGCACGACCACGTCGCCGAAGCGGTTGACGATGCCGCGTGCCTCGATCACGGCGGGCGTCTCGCCGTTCATGGGCGCACCCCTGCGTTGCGCGCCGTCCTGCCAGGCTGGAATACCCCCATGTTCGAACGGCCATGCGATGAGGTCATAGCCCGAGCAGGTTGTAGAGAATGGAAAACCCGGCATCGATCACGATCACCAGGAAGATGGCCTGCACCACGCTGACCGTGGTGGCCCGGCCCACCGCCGCGGCGCCGCCCGACACGCGCAAGCCCTGCATGCAGCCCACCAGCGCGATGATCACGGCGAACACCGGCGCCTTCACCAACCCCAGGGCCAGGGTTTGCGCCGAAACAACCTGGGGGATGCGGCTGATGTATTCGCTCCACGACACGCCGTAGCCCATGGAGGCCACCACGCCGCCGCCCGCCAGCCCCATCACATCGGCGAACAGCGACAGCAGCGGCAGGGTGATGACCAGCGCCAGGACCTTCGGAAACACCAGCACTTCGAAGGGCGACAGGCCCAGCGCGCGCAGCGCGTCGATCTCCTCGGTGATGCGCATGGTGCCCAGCTGCGCGGTGTACGAGGAGCCGGTGCGCCCCGCCACGAGGATGGCGGCGAGCAGCGGCCCGAGTTCGCGCAAGGTGATGATGGCCACCAGATTCACGATCAGGATGTTGGCGCCGTAGGTCGCCAGCGTGGCGCCGCCCTGGTAGGCCATGACCATGCCGATCAGGAAGGACAGCAGGCCGATGATGCCGAGGGCGCGAATGCCCGCCGCGTCGATCTCGGCCACCACCTCACGCCAGCGGATGCGCCAGAACCTGGCGAACAGCGGCGGCCCGCGCCAGGCCAGCTCGCCGACGAAGGCCATGAATTCGCGCCCCTCGCGCCAAGCCGCGACGCCGGCGCGGCCGAGGTCGCCGAGCAGGCCGGCATGCGCCCGGGGTTGGCGCGGCGGCGCGGCCGCCATGCGTTCCCGCACGAGGTCGAGCAACTGGTTCTGGGGCGCCGCCAGTCCGGCGCGATCGACCTCCACGCCGGCGTCGATCCACGCCTGCAGACTGCGCGTCAGCACCAGCGCACCGGCGGTGTCGAGCTGCCAGTCGCTTGCGGCCAGACGCACCGCCCTGCACCCGGCAGGAAGCCGCAGCCTCGGCGCCGGGTCCAGGCCCTGGACGGTCCAGCTTCCTGCCAGCTGCAAATGCCCGACGCCCGGAGCGACGGCCCCGCCAGTCAGCCATTGGGCGTGGGCGGGCGGCATGCCGGTCGGTGAGTCTGAGTCTGGCATGAGGTCCCGCACGGGTGTTCGACAAGACATCGCGCAGAGGAGTCGGCAACAGGGTCAGCTGCGGCGCAGGTCGCCGAGATTGAAGGCGCAGGCGGCGCTTGCGCTGCTCAGCAGCAAAGCCACGCCCAGAACATGCTTGCGCTTGAACATCGAAAACTCCTTGGCGGTTGCGGTGACAACGGGGCTGCAGGCTTCAGCGCTCAGAGGGTGTGAATGAATCCGGCGTGGCCGAGCAGGGCGCCCAAACGGTTCCAATCAAGGCGCCAAGCACAGCCGTGCCTGACGGCACGGCGCGCATTGGCAACGCCGAGTGGGGCCGTTTGGGCGGGATGAGCGGGCATGGCGGATTGTTCACACCCTCTCAGCCTTGCGCCGCGGGTGTGGCGCGCAGCACTTCGTCCAGCGTGGTGCCGCCCTCGGCCACTTTCAAAGCACCGGCCAGCCGCAGCGGACGCATGCCGTCTTTCACAGCCTGTTGACGCAGCGCGTCAAGCGGTGCCGCGGCGGCGACCAGCGCGCGCAGAGCCGGGCTGAACACCAGCAATTCGTACAGGCCAACGCGGCCGAGATACCCGGTGTTACGGCATTCCAGGCAGCCCACCGGCTTGTAGGGCGACACCTTGGTGCTGGGCTTCCAGGGCGACACGGCCTGCTCGAAGGTGGCTTGGTCGAACGCATCGTCGGGCAGCTTGCAATGCGCGCACAAGGTGCGCACCAGGCGCTGCGCCAGCACGCCGAGCAGGGTGGCGCTGACCAGATAGGGCGCCACGCCGAGTTCGAGCAAACGGGCAATGCTGCCAGGCGCGTCGTTGGTGTGCAGGGTGGACAAGACGAGGTGGCCGGTGAGGGCGGCCTGCACCGCCATGTCGGCGGTCTCGCGGTCGCGAATCTCGCCCACCATGATGATGTCCGGGTCCTGCCGCATCAGCGCCCGCAAGCCTTCGGCGAAGCCGATGTCGAGGCCCGTCTGCACCTGCATCTGGTTGAAGGCGGGCTCGACCATCTCGATCGGATCCTCCACCGTGCACACATTCACTTCGTCGGTCGCCAGGCGCTTGAGCGTGGAATACAGCGTGGTGGTCTTGCCGCTGCCGGTGGGGCCGGTGACCAGCACGATGCCGTGCGGGCGGCTGGTGAGTTCGTTCCAGCGCGCGCCCTCGGCGCTGGGAAAACCCAAAGCGGCCATGTCGCGCAGCACCACGTCGGGGTCGAAAATGCGCATCACCAGTTTTTCGCCAAAGGCCGTGGGCAAAGTGGACAGGCGCAGCTCGATTTCGTCACCCGTGGGCCGGCGGGTCTTGATGCGCCCGTCCTGCGGGCGGCGTTTCTCCACCACGTCCATGCGGCCCAGCAGCTTGACGCGGCTGGTCATGGCGTTCATCACCGAAGGCGGCAGCTGGTAGACGGTTTGCAGCACGCCGTCGATGCGAAAGCGGATCACGCCCAGTTCGCGCCGCGGCTCCAGGTGAATGTCGGAAGCGCGCTGCTCGAAGGCGTATTGCCACAGCCAGTCGACCACCTGCACCACGCCGGCGTCGTTGGCATCCAGCGCGCGGCCGCTCCTGCCCAGCTCCACCAGTTGCTCGAACTGGTTGACCCCGCTCATGCCCGCCGTCGCGCTGTTCTTGTGCGCCTGGCGAACCGAACGCGCAAGGTTGAAGAACTCGATGGTGTAGCGCGTGATGTCCACCGGGTTGGCCACGGCCAGCCGGATGGGCCGGCGCAGCATGCGCTCCAGCTCCGTCTTCCAGCCCAGGTCGAAGGGCTCGGCGGTGATGATGGTCACGCCCTCGACGTCGGCTGCCACCGGCAGGATGCGATGGCGCTCGGCGTAGTTGAGCGAAATGAGATCGCCGATCTTGCCGATGTCCACTTTCAGCGGGTCGATGCGCACCAGCGGCATGTCGGCGCGTGCGGCCAGCCAGGCGGTGAGCAGGTCGAGGTCCAGCGCCTTGGCGTCGGCCACGCGCGTCAACCCGGCGTTGGCCACCTTGTGCAGCGCGTGCAGGCGCTCGCTGGCATGGGCGCAGCGGTCCAGCCCCTGGCGCAGCCCGGCATCGTCGATGAGCTTGTCGTCGTGCAACCAGTGCAGCACGTCGCGCCAGTCCAGCGGCCCATGCATCGCGCGCGGCGCGGCCTTGGGCTCGGACCGATCGTGCGCCTCAGCCTTGGGAGTTGCGGGCCTGGATGCTTGCATGCTCTGAGTGTAGAGCTTGGTTGAAGTCCGGCTGATGCACTGAGAGGGTGTAGACGAAATGATCTATGTAGCGAGTCTGGTTGCGAGGATACGCGCCTCGGCCAGCCAGACCCAAGCGAGTGGGGCCCAAGTTGACCTGTCATGGTGTGCCATGAGGCGGCGTGCGCGCTCGTTCCAGGCATGAGTACGCTCGACAACCCAACGCTTGGCCTGCACGACGAAGCCCTTGGCTACAACCTCTGGCCACAAGGGCTGCTGCGCGTCCTGCCAAGTGCCCGTGCTGCGGTTGCCGGGGTGACGCACGATGTCCACGCTGAGGCCGTGGGCCTCCTCGATGGCCACGGCGCACTTGCCGCCGTAGGCGCCATCGGCGTAGAGCTTCTTCAGGCCAGTCACCTTGGTGCAAGCCTGCGCCACCACGGCAGCGGCGGCGTCACGGTCCTGCACGCTGGCCGCGGTGACCGTGACGGCCAGCAGAAGGCCCAAAGTATCGACCACCAGATGGCGCTTGCGCCCCTTGACCTTCTTGCCGGCGTCGAACCCGGCCCCACCACCTTGCGCGGTGCTCTGCGCATCGATGATTGCGGGCCGTCGGCTCGGGCGCTCGACCGATGCGGTCACGCCATTGCTGGCGCAGCCGATCATGCATGGCCTCAAAGACGCCGAGCGCAGCCCAACGGCTGAAGGCCTTGTAGGTCGCCTGCCAGGGCGGGAAGGTCTTGGGCAGCAGCCGCCACGCGCAGCCGGTGCGCAACGCGTGGCAGCAGGCGTTGACCATGTGGCGGCGCGCATACCGGGGCGGCACCCCGCGCTGCCCATCGCGCTCGAACAAGTCGCCCACCAGCGCCCACTCGGCATCGGTCAGGTCGGTGTTCATGCCGCTGGCGCCATCGGCACGACGGTGCGCTGCGGTGTAGCCGTATCGCGTCGGGGTTGCCCCTTGAACTGCCGCCCGTTCACCCGCCCGGCGCAGCGGCTTGAGCCGCTCGATGCCGGCCTTGCGCAGCGCCTTGCGCACGGTGACGGTGCTGACCTTGACTCCCGTGCGTCGAAACAACTCGCGCGTCACCGCGTCCAACGACGAGCGCGGCTGCTCCTGCGTGATCGCGCGCAGCACCGCCGTGTGTTCAATGTTCAGCGAGGGCTTGCGGCCCGGCCGTCCTGCTTGCTCAATCTGCGCCTTCCTGACCATTCGATACCTCGCCGACGCATGACTCGATCCGAGTCATAACGCGCGAGATGTTGTTTTCGTCTACACCCTCTGAGCCTTCGCCGGCGATCAGGCCATGACGGGCGAACACCAGCCGCCAAGCCTCCAGCTTGCGCGCAAAACTCCACGACGCATTCGCCGGGCTGGTGGAGGGCAGGCGGTGGCAAAACGGAGCCAGGCTCGCGGTGGAACGCATCATCCGCGCCGACTCGCCGCCGTTGTGCGCAATGGCCTGCAGCCGCGGCAGCCGTGCCACCAGCCCGGGCAGATCGTTCGGCTGCGCCTGGGTGATGGCGGCGTCGAGGCTGCCCTCGCGCTCACACGCGGCGTATACGTCCCAGATGCCCAGACCGCGCGCCATCACTGCCTGCAGCCGCGCTGCGTAGTCCAGCC
Source organism: Thiomonas sp. X19 (assembly GCF_900089495.1). Lineage (NCBI taxonomy): Bacteria > Pseudomonadati > Pseudomonadota > Betaproteobacteria > Burkholderiales > Thiomonas > Thiomonas sp. X19. The sequence goes on from NZ_LT605203.1 coordinate 3,781,983, forward strand.
GCATCAAATCCAGCTCGAACAAGGCGGCGAGCAGAGGCCAGAACTGGTTGCGCGGATGGGCGTAATACTGCTGCGCCTGCAGCGACGCTCGGCTCGGAAAACTGCCCAGCAGCAGCAAGCGGGTTTGCGCTCCCGCCGCTGGCGGCAGGCCCTGCAAACGGGTTGGTGATGGTGGGGGCATCGTGGGGCCGGATGTGCAGTCGGAAATGGAGACTGAAATAGATTCGGATAGGAATTTAGCGGCGGCCAGGAGCGGCGTATCGGTTGGGGGCTGATCAACTGGCGCCTGCGGCTGAACGCGCATCCCAGGCAGGCGCCCTGCCTATAATCAGCGGCTCAAGCGGGCGTAGTTCAATGGTAGAACTTCTGCTTCCCAAGGGTAAGTAAGATCGCCCTGAGACCCGCATGAATGCTTGTATTTCCTGTGTCGCCTATCCCTTTTGTGGGAATCCAGTGGGAATGACAGGAAAGGAACAAGCATCATGGCTTACTTCGAACAACGCGGCACCGGCTGGTCTGTGCAAGTGCGTCGCAAGGGCGCGCCATCGATCAGCCGCACCTTTGATCTGAAGACCGACGCCGAAGCCTGGGCGCGCGAGGTCGAGCGCGAGCACCAGCGCGGCAACGTCATGGCGATGCGCAATGACGCGGGCAAGGTGACCCTTGGTGAAGTCGCGGACATCTACATGGTGGCCGTGGTGCCGCTCCGCCGATCGCATTCCGCTGGGACGCACATCCGGTTTGCCAAGGAACGATTTGGCAAGTTCTTCCTGGCCAATATCCGTTCTGTCGATGTCGCCGCGTGGCGCGATGAGTTGCTGCGCGCTGGCTACGCGCCGCAGTCCGTGATTCACCAGCTCAATGCCCTTTCTGCGTTGTTCAGCCACGCCGAAAAGGAGATGTCCATCCCCTTGCCCGCTGGCAACCCGGTGAAGGCCATCCGCAAGCCTGCCAAGACGCCACCGCGCGAACGTCGCTTGGTTGGGCTTGAGTACGACTACCTGATGCGCGCCGCAACCGCAGCACAAGCGCCCGGCCTTCACCAGGCGCTTGTGCTGGCCGTCGAGACTTCCGCGCGGTTGTCTGAGTTGCTGTCGATGAAGTGGAAGGATATTGACCTGCAGCGCCGCACCGTCAAGCTGCGCGGCGTCGGTGGGCGTGTCACGAAAAATGATGATCCCTTCCGCGTCGTCGCGCTGTCGAGCGCGGCTATCAACGCGCTGCAAAGCATGCCACGCCGACTTGATGGCAAGGTGTTTAGTTGGTGTCCCACACCAGCCAAAGTCGCAACATTCCAGAAGGCTTGGCAGCGTTGTCGTGCCCGCGCGTTGCGTTTCTACCTTGCCGATTGCGCGCGCGATGGCGTAGAGCCTGACCCAGCGTTCCTGCATGACTTGCATTTCCATGACCTGCGCCACGAGGCTACATCCCGCCTGTTTGAGAAGAACCTGGGCATCATGGAGGTGGCCAGCATGACGGGCCACAAGAGCCTCGCCTCGCTCAAGCGATACACGCACATCGAGGCGGAGAAGCTGGCGGCAAAGCTGGGATAGTTCTTCAAGCCGCCTTGCTGTGCCGCTCGCCGCGCGGCGCAGGCTTGGCTGGCGCCACCTCCCGCAGCATCGCCTCGCGCAGGATGGCGTTGATCTTGGTCTGGTAACCGCGCCCCTTGGACTTGAGCCACAGCAGCACGTCCGAGTCCACGCGCACCGTGGTCGGCGTCTTGGTGGGCTTGTAGAACGGGTTGCGCACCGCGTTCTTCCAGAACGCATCCCCCAGCGCCGGGATGTCGCTGACATCGATACCGCTGTCAGGCTTCGCCGCCAGGGCCTCCAGTTCCTTGCGCTGCCTGGCGGTCAGCGGCGGCAGCTTGGCCAGGTCCACGGCATGTTTAACCATTTTGCTCATAGTCTTTCCTTTCCTTCGGGTCGGCGCGCCGGGCCGAGATGATGCGGATGACCTCGGTGCCATCGTCCTCGTTGCGCACGGTGTGCGCCACCACGAGCAACACATAGCCCTCCACCACGCCAATGGTGATCCACCTTGGCTCACCGCCTTCGATGCGGTCCTGGTTGGACGATGCGAGCGGGTCGGCAAACACGCGCATGGCCGTCTCGAAGCGCACCCCATGCTTGCGCAGGTTGGCCAGCGCCTTGGCGGGGTCCCATTCGAATTTGGTGAGCATGCGAATATGTTAGTACAAATTTGCCTGCTTTCAATCTTCGCTCGGCAGCATGATCGTGATGACCGGCTCGCCTGCGTCGCCAGGTCCGACCTGCAGCTTGAGCGTGGCCAGGCGGGGACGAACGCCCCGGCCATCGCGCGGGATGCGCAAGACTTGAAACAAGATCGGGTCGCGGCCATCGTGCCCACGGCGCAGGCCTGCGCGGATCGCACGCGATGCCATCCACACGACATCCCAAAGCCTGCCGCTCTCGCTCTGCCAGCACGCCCCGCCACCCTTGCGCTTGTCGTCGGCGTCGGTCCAAGCGCAGGCGTCGGCCCACGCGGCGGATGTGAGGGCCACGGGCCACACGATGCCGGCCTCGCGTGCGGTGGTGCTGACATCGATCAGCATGCCGTCCTCGATGGCTTGCGCGCGGGTGTAGGTGTGGATGGGTTCGCCGAAGATTTCTTGCATGGCGTCGGTGCGGGTGATGGTTGCTGCGGTCATGGTGTGTGCTCCTGCGTGGTTGCGTGGATCAGTAGATGCGGACAAAGAGAGCCTTGCGCATCGGCTTGCTGTCGTCGTATCCGAAATAGGCTTTCAGGCCGTGCCCGATGTCGCGCGTGTCGCCGACGGTCACCGGCTCATGCGGGCCGTTGAACCAGCGCAGCACCTCGTCGACGTCGTGCGCCTGGGCTGCCTCTGCCGTGATGAAGAACTCACCGCTCAGGTAGTGCTTGTGCAGGGTTGCCTCCGGGATTTGCACATCTGC
>NZ_LT605203.1:4410204-4433554 GCF_900089495.1 Thiomonas sp. X19
CTAGGAGACTGTCGGACTTTGCGGTCTTCCGGATGAAGACGCTATCCGAGACAATTGCTGCTGCACAACCGAGAGCCCGAGCCGATGAGCCGCTTCGTCCCTGTTGACCGAGACACCGCATATCTGTTGCCACCGTCGGTGGACGAATGGCTGCCCACTGATCACTTGGCGCGCTTCGTGGTCGAAGTCATCGAGCAGCTTGATCTGGGCGATCTGGCCCGACAGTACGCAGGCCGGGGCTCGGCGGCGCACCATCCGGCGGTGCTGCTGGGCCTGCTGATCTACGGCTACGCCAACGGCGTGCACTCCAGCCGCAAGATCGAGCGGGCGACCTACGACTCGGTGGCGTTCCGCTTTGTTGCGGCCAATACCCACCCCGATCACGACACGCTGGCGACGTTCCGCCGCCGCTTCTTGAAGGAGGTGGAGGCACTGTTCGTGCAGGTGCTGGTTCTGGCGCGCGAGATGAAGCTGCTCAAGCTCGGACACATCGCGCTGGATGGCACCAAGATCGACGCCAACGCCAGCAAGCACAAGGCCTTGTCGTGGGCTCATGCCAACAAGATCGAGGCGCAGCTGCGCCAGGAAGTACAAACGCTGCTGGCGCTGGCAGAGAACAGCGACCGCGCGACGGTACCCGACGGCATGGATGTGCCGGCGGAGATCGCCCTGCGTGCAGATCGCTTGAGCGCAATCGCGCAGGCCAAGGCCAAGATCGAGCAGCGCGCCAGCGAACGCCATCAGGTCGAGCAGCAGGAGTACGAGGCCAAGACCGCCAAGCGCCAAGCCCAGCGCGAGGCGGGCAAGAAGCCGCGCGGCAAGGACCCTGAGCCGCCAGAGGCCGGCCCCCGGAGCAGCGATCAGGTCAACCTCACGGATGAAGAGTCGCGCATCATGCCCGTGTCGGGTGGGGGCTTCGAGCAAAGCTACAACGCACAAGCCGGCGTGGACATCGCGACGATGATGGTGATCACCCAGCATGTGAGCCAGGCATCCAACGACAAGCGCGAAGTTGTGCCTACGCTGCAGCAGATCCAAGCGTTACCCGCGGTGCTGGGCGAGGTGCACACGCTCATCACGGACAACGGCTTCTTCAGCCAAGCCAACGTGATCGCGTGCAACGACGCGGGTATCGAGCCGCTGCTGGCGCTCAAGCGGGAGTCGCATCACACGCCGGTGATGGGGCGCTTTGCACCCGATGTGCCCGAGCCCCAGACGACGGATCCGCTCGTGCAGATGGCACACCGCCTGGGCACGCAAGCAGGCCGAGCCCTGTACGGCCTGCGCAAGCAGACAGTGGAGCCGGTGTTCGGCATCATCAAGCAAGTGATGGGTTGGCGCCAGATGAGCATGCGCGGGCTGGCCAAGGCACAAGGCGAATGGAGCTTGGTGACCATGGCTTGGAACATCAAGCGCATGCACGTCCTGCGAGCCGCGTGAGGGCAATAGTGCGCCCCGACCACGCCAAAACCGAGTCCCCAGGCCGCCCCATGTGCCCTCACAGTGTCTCGCCAACCATCGAGAGCGTTCGATCAGCGCGCCGCTGTCAAAAAAAACGCGTCGCACTGATCAATCGGATTCGCTCGGGTTCAAGTCCGACAGCCTCCTAGAGAGCTGAGCCGTTGACCGCTATGCAGGCGTTGCCAATCCATTCCAGTCCAGCCAATCGGCGAACGCCTGCGCACGGGCGGCAGCGTGCATGGCGGACAGGGTTGATGGGGTGATGGTCTCTTTGCTCATTTTGGTAACTCCAGTTCGTCAGCGCACCGTTGCGCCTGACATCGGTACATGGAGACTGTCCGCAAACCGTCAAGCGGTGTTCGGGTCTTTCGTGCCTGTGATGGGCTTCCTGCGTTCAAGGGCGCAGCCCGAGAACGTCGCCTTTCGGGTCTCGGGCGCAGCCTGAGCAGGTGGGGACGGGGACATAAACGCAGAAAACGACAAGCGAAGCGCAGGCGGTTTCGAGGCTTGTGGCCACGGCCCCCTACCCTGCACTTCTTTCTTGACGGTTATCTCAATAAAGATGCACCTGTCAGCACGCCTGTCGTGCTGCCTGTCGATGTGCCTGTCAGAGCGATTTCGAATCCTGTCAGCGCATTTTTGAATCCTGTCGCGTCTCCTGTCGTCATGCCTGTCGATGCACCTGTCAGATCACCGTTTGCGCCCACTCGCAATACGTGTCGTAGGTGCCGCCACATCGCGTTGGCGGGCTTCCATCGAGCCTGTAGACATGGACGAGATCAATCCCGTCGAAGACCCTGCCGAGCGCATCCGCCAGCACGTGGATGCCGCATTGACGCGCAGCATGGAGAACCCGGCCGGGCTGTCGCCCGCTTCGCTCGTGCGCGTCTTGCGCCCGGTGATCGAAAAGCATCTGGCATCCGGCATGGCGCTGGTCGACATCGCCGCTGTTTTGCGTAGCGAAGGTTATGTGGTCACAAAAGGCCATCTTGTCCGGCACCTGGGCATCATTCGGGCCGAACTTGGAATGCCACCCATGACGCGGGGACGACCGGTCAAGGCCGAGAAACCAGCCAAGCAAAGTTCTCCTCCTACGTCCACTCCAGCCGTGGTGTCACCGCCGCCTCTACGGCCCACAGCCACTCCAGCCCCGACTGCCCCACCTGTCACCCCAACAGCAGGGGCAAAGAACGATGGGGCTGCGCCATGGACGCCGATGCCCGGTGTTGTGCCGCCGCCTGGCTCGGTCGGTCCGGTTGGGCCTGGACATGTTGACAAGACAAGTGGCAAGCCTATTCCGCCGGACTGGTTTCATCACCCGCAGACCGATCAGTACCAACCGCCGAAGACAACCATCGACCCCGTCACAGGAAAACTCAATCTCATCCCCGCAGGCATCGTGCGCGGCAATTTCCCCTCGCCCGAGGAACAGCGGCGCGGCCTGCGTCGGGCCGAGGGCTTGTGACCGGTTTGCGGCCCCTGTGCATATCCCCTCAGGGCCGGTCGTTCCGGTCATGAACCTGATGGAGAACCACGATGTCACTCAAAACATTCGTCGTCGATGGCGACAAGGGCGGGGTCGGCAAGACCATGGTGTCGCGCCTGCTCGCTGAAACCTACCTGCGGGGCGAGGAGCTTGACTTGCCCAAGTGCCAACTCATGGTGGCGGATGCCGACAAGACCAACCCCGACTTCTGCGGCGAAGGCGGCTATGAGACCTGCGACCAATTCGGCTCCATGCTGGTTGATCTCTCGGCGCCGCGCCTGTGGGGTGAACTGGCGAACGACCTTGAGGGTGCCGTTGCCGCATCGGCGCTTGGTGAGGTTCGCGTGGTCATCAACCTACCGGCCGGCATCGGCGAGCGTTCATTGCTCTCAGCCGACCGCTCGGCCATCGGCGTGCTGGAGTACCTGCGCGCCGTGCCGGTTTGGGTGATGGGTCGCACCGAGGATTCGATCTCGCAGCTTGAGCGCCGCTGGAAAGAGTTTCCGAAAACTTATGAGCACGGCCTGGTGGTGCTCAATCAGTTCTTTGGAGACAAGGATCGCTTCGTGATGTGGAACACTTCGCAGGTGCGCCGCGATCTCCTGGATGGCGGCTGGAAAGAGGTCGCCATTCCTGAACTCTCCGACCTGACGGTGCAGCGCATCGGGCGCACGCCGCTGTTCAAGGTCGCCAAGGGCGGCACCACCTGGCAAGGCCTGCGGGTCGGGCCGGGCGACATCATGAATGTGCGCGCGTTCACGGGCATGGGAACGTCGATTCTCAAGATCGCCGAAACGATCCCCTCGCTGCACTACAACGGAGAAGCCTGATGAGCCTGTACAAGGATTTGATCGGGGCGCTCGTCCCCGATGGACTGAGCGACCAGCAGGCGGCTGAGATCGCGCAGATCATGCAGGCCGGGCAGATTGGCGAGAATGACTCCACGTTGCTGAACTTTCTGCCGTCCTATCTGTTCACCAACCGCCGCGAACAGGCCCGCATCGACCAGGAAGCCCTGTTGCGGGCCATCCAGAACGTGAGCACAGGCGGCGTGGATGCCGACCGGCTGGGCAAGGCGGTGGCCAGGCACATCGATGCCAGCGAGATCGAGGTTCCAGCCCCGGAGATCGACCCGGCGAAGATCGCCCGGGCGGTGGCCAGGGCGGCCGTGCCGGATCTCTGCGCGGCCATTGAAACCGAGTTGCAAAACCGGGTGGTCAAGCTTGATGCCGACGCCGCCCATGCCGTGCTGCGCGGCGCGGTGTCTGACACGCTGTTCTCCTGGCAGGTCGCCGCTGGAGTTGGTGCGGCCTTGCTGATCGCGATTGCGGCTTACTGGTGGGGTGGCAAGCAAGTGGAATGGCGGGATCAGCCGGTGATCGCGCAGATGCAGAGCCAGATTCGCAGTCTGCGGGGGGAAGTCGCTCCTGACCGGCGGCGCTGATCTCAGCGCACCCTGCGCCAGCGCCGCAAGTCCCGCCAGTCGCCTTGCACCTGGCGCTGCGCCCGTTGCAGCTTGATGCTGGCAAACGCCACCAGATCAGGGGCCAGCCGACCACCGAGCCGCCACAACGCGGCGATCAGGACAGCCCACTGCCGCCACCAGCGGCGGAACACGAGCAGCACGGCCGCTGCGCCGAACACGCCCAGCGCCACACCCAGCTTGTTGCTGACGGCGGCATGGAACACCCAGGCGGCCAGCGCGAAGGGCGACAGCAGGATGGCGATGTGCAGCGCCAGTCTGGCGTCGTGCCAGGTGCGCTTGAGAGTTGGCCACATGATTGTTTTCCAAGGATTGGTCAGGCACGCGCAATTACGCCAGCACGTCCAAGCCATGCTTCTTGACCACGTTCAGCAGCTTGAGGGCCATGCCGCTGGGCTGCTTGGCCCCGGTCTCCCACTTCTGCACCGTGGATGGACTGGTATTGAGGTAGCGGGCAAAGACAGGCTGGCTGACGTGATTGCTCAGACGAATCTTTTTGATCTGCGTGGGTTTGAGCGCAGCCGCTGGCGTCAGGCAGGATGCATCGAATTCACGCATCGTCGCCTTGTCGATGGTCCCCGCGCGGTAGAGGCCCTGGGCCGCGCTGTGGATGGCCTCGAAGGCGTCACTCTTGAAGGTCGGTTTGGTCGTCATGGCAAATCTCCTGGAGATCCCCGTTGTGGATTGCGATCTGGATTTCAGCATCGGTCTTGCGGCTGTACGCGGTGGCCAGCTTCCTGAAGCCCGCCAACTCGTCATCCTCGATATTGCTCCGGTCTTTCTTGGCGAACAGGTAGGCGTACACCCAGAGCCGCCCGCCCTTGGCCAGGATGATGGAGCGATGCCGGTTGTCATTCAGTCGTTTCTTGAACACGCCACCGCCGAGGTCGTCCGCCTGACCGAGCATGGCCTGCTTGATCGCGGCACAGAGCTGGGCATCGGTGATGCGCCCCTTGCTCGCCGCCTTGGCGAACCATGCGGTTTTGAAGACGCGGTGAGTCGGCGATGGTTTCGTTCTGGGCATGATTAAGTCTAGCACTGGGTGCTAGTTTTTGCATTCTTTTCTTTCGCCGTTAGCGATGGGTGGTGGCATCTGAGAGAACTTTCGCCACCCACTTGTTCATGCTCTGGCCTTCGCGCGCGGCTGCTTTGGCTGCCGCGGCATGAATGCTGGGATCGATCCGCAGCATCAATTTGCCGGACGCCGGTTTTTCGGGTGACTGCTTCAGCTTCGCGCAGACCTCGATGTAGTCGTCAATGGATGCGTGGAATGCAGCCTCGAATTCGGCCACGGATTCGCCGTGAAAGCCGATGATGTCGGTCACGTCCAGCACGCGGCCCACCAGGATTTTGTCGTCCGGGTCGTAGGTCATGCTGGCGGCATAGCCCTTGTAGGTCATCACGTTGTTCATGGGGTCACTCCTATCTTTTCCAGGTACTCGCGCGCCATTCTGACGCGGTATTTCAAGGCTTCCTTCTGCGGGTGCGGCCGATGGAAGTAGGCGCGCTGTCCGTCTTTCTCAAAGGCCACGGACGAACCATGGCCCTCGATCACGCGACATCCAACAGCCACCAGCAAGGCCTCGATGCGCGCCCACTCCAGGTTGCCATGGACCGGGTTGGTGAAGATCGCATCCAGCGTTTTGCGTTGCTTGCTGTTCATGAGGTCATGATAGCACATTTGATTGCGCATTCAAAAATTTTTGCTATCAATCGCTTTGCTGCCGCGCGGCATATCCATGTGTCCACGCCACATCGGAGATCGCCGTGCAGTCCACAACGCAACCCACATCAACATCCTCATCCTTTCTTGCCCCAACCTTGTCCTTGCGGCTGTTGGTGGCGCTGCGCCGCCTGCTGGCCGTCCTGCTGCCCGCGCTGGCGGGGTTGGCCTGGACACTCTCGGACAAGCCTTACGGCGTCGTGGCGGCGCCGCTGCTGATTGTCGGCGTCATGCTGGCGGACAATCCCCGCTGGCGCTTCCTGGCTGCGCTGGCCTACTTTGGCGTCGGCGGCGCGGCGCTGCCGTCCGAAGTGCAGAGCTTCTTTGGTTCGGGCTGGATCGTCGGCGTTGGTCTGTGGATGTGACCTGCCACGGTTCATCGGACCAGTCATTCCTGGACGACGGCCCCCTGTTTCACAGTTGAACACCCTTGCTGCACGAACTCGTTCGGGGTCCGGTAGCCGAGACTGCTGTGCGGCCGGACCTCGTTGTAATGCCGCCGCCATTGCTCGATGACGACCTTCGCCTCGGTGCGATTCCTGAACCATTCCAGGCTCAGGCATTCGTCCCGGAATCGGGGCCATTGTCGGAGCGAACGTACCGCGGTGCGCCGTGCACGCTGACGAGCTGGGACAACACCTCGACCACGCGGCCGGATTTGATGGAGCCGGCCACGTCGATCGTCAGGCTCACCTTGGTGAACTCGTCGATCACGGTGAAGCACTTGAGCTTCTGCGCCGTTGGCGCACGCGTCGTGCACGAAATCGTAAGCCCAGACCTGGCCTGGCCTGGCCCCTTCGGGGTGCACGGCCGCGGCCTGCTGCCGGCGACGCGCTTCCTGGGCCGCTTGCGCGGCACCTGCAGATTGCCCTTGGTCCACAGCCGCCACGCCCGACCATGGCCCATCTCGAAGCCCTGGCGCTCCATAAACACGTGCACACGACGAGACCCGAAGCGTGGGTACTGCGCCGACAGCACGCTCATCGCGCCCAGCGCCGGAACATCCTTCTCGAGCATCTTCGACGTGTAGTTCAAAGCAGACCTCGCCACCGACAGCAGCGCGCAAGCCCTTCGCTGCGACAGGCCACGCCCAATGGCGAACCGGACCTGCTCGCGACGCGCCTGCGCGCTCACCATTTTTTTGCGGCGATCTCCTTCATCACGTCGATCTCAAGGTCGCGGTCGGCCACCATCCTCTTCAGCCGCGCGTTCTCCTGTTCGAGCTCACGCAGCTTTTTCACGTCGGCCGTGTCCATCGACCCGAAATACCGCCGCCAGTTGTAGATCGTCTGCTCGCTGACTCCGTGCCGCTTGGCCACCTCGCCCACGGGCTCACGGTCGGCCTCCCGCAGGATCGACACCATCTTCTCTTCGCTGAACCGGCTCTTCCTCACCACTCCCTCCTTGTCGGCGGGAGCCATCATCTCAAGTTTTAAATGGTCCGAAAATCCCGGGGCAGGTCAACCCGAGCAAGAAGCCAACACAATGGGCGGTTGCTTGATCTTGTGGGGCTGATTTACGAGGCAGCCGCGGACCCGGTGGTCATGCATGGGCTGCCGCTTGCCATGGCGCGGCACTTTGGCAGTGAGAGTTGCATTCTTCGGGTGGGTTACAGATCAACCCAAGGCGCAGCGTCCATGCCGCAGAATGCGGGCCTGCCCATCGGAACAGCGAACTTCGACCTCAAGGCACGCACCGCCTATGCGGAGTATTACCACGCACATAATGCGTGGTACGAGCGAGGATGGAAGAAGGGCTTTCCGGCGGTCGTTCTCAGCGAGGAACTTTTGCGTACCCAGGATCTGATGCGGTCCGAATGGTCGGATTTCTGCAAGCTCACCGGGATGTTCGAGATGATCGGGGCACACTGCCTGATCACCCATGAACGCGTTGGCACCATCGGCATTCATCGTCCGAGGGGCGCACGCCCCTTCAACGAATCCGACCGCCGCTTGATGATGGGACTGCTGCCGCACCTGCAGCGGCTGTTCCAGCTCCAAGAACGATTAGGGATGGCGGCCGCCCGGACGCATCTGGCTATGGGCTTGTGGAGTTCGCTGTCCATCGGCCTGGCCTTGGTGGGGGCAGATTCCCGCTTGCTCTTCGCCAGCAGCGTTGCCGAAAACGTGTTGCGACAAGAGCACTATCTGGCTGTTCGGGAAGGTCGCCTCTGTGCGGCGCAAGTCCGAAATGGTCCCAGCCTGGAGCGCTTGATCATGACGGCTGTGCGAACCAGTGGGGGCTGGTGGGTGGTTCTGGAGGTGCGATCAAACTCGAAGGCAGTCATGGCTCTCTGGTGCTTTTGATTGCCCCTGTGCGCGCAGCATCGCTGGGGTTCGGTCTGATGCAGCCAGCAGCCGTCATCCTTTTTGCGGATCCGCATGCACAGGCCAAGGTTCCTGAACAAAGGATGCGGGAGACGTTTCGGTTGACTCCGGCAGAGATGCGATTGCTCGTCGCCTTGCTGAATGGTCAGAAACTTGCAGAGTATGCAAACGTCGCCAGCATCACCTATGGAACGGCGCGGCTGCACCTCAAGCGACTGCTTCAAAAAACAGGTTGTCACAGACAGGTGGATTTGATTCGAGCAGCAACGCAAAACCCGACGGATCGCATTTGGGGAATCTTCAACGAATCCATTGGGAGCGATGGATCGAACGCGACGCGCTGAACCCAAGAGGCCCGTTCTTAAATGTCTCTCAAGGAAACGCAGGGCCGCCCCAAATTTCCTTGACCCCCACGGGGGCGGGTCGGCGAGCCGACCCTGGGGGCGCTCAAAAACGGTCGTGAAAGATTCGTCTGGTGGAGTCTATTGGCGCACACACGAACTGCAAAAAACAACAGTCTCGAGCAGTGCTGCGCGCAGTCCGCGTCGACGATCAACGCGCATGTTTGCCCCATCGCCGGCGATGGAGGCCATCCCTCTCCCGTATCGCAATCCGCCGTCGTTGATCGGCGTTCGTCCGAGCGTGGAAGGATGCAAGCAGTGAGGCTGCCGATGCGATCCAGCGAAGGCGCACCTGCGAGGCGTTGAAAAAATGCCTCCTCATGCCTCCTCCCCGGATTGAAATACGAAAACGGCCGAAGCCTGCGTGCGCAGCGCCAGCTCCCAGAACGACTGGCGCACCGCCTCGCTCAGGGCCTGCAACTGGGGTTCGAGCGCCACGCGTTCGTTGACATGCTCGATCCATTGCCGGGTGCGCGCGTGCAACTCCAGATGCTGTTGCGTCAGTCGCAGAAAACCGGGACTGTGGCCGAAGCGCCCATCGTGCCGCAGGCACCACTGACCGAGACCGCAGCGCAGGTGCGCATCGGGCGCCAGAAGTTGCTCGCGGGCCACGGCGTCCAGGCTGCCGGTGAGCAGTAGGCGCAGGTTGGTGCCCAACGACACGATGGCCTCGATGCCGTCTGGCCCCAGAGCATTGGGCCGGCCGAGGTCTGCGGCCCAGGGAAGAAGCTGGGGCCACTGACGCAGCCATCCAGTCAGTTCAGCCGCGGGCATCGGCTGCGCCACGACATAGCCTTGCAAGTGCACGCAGCCCATGGCCACCAGCACCTGGGCTTGCTCGGGCGTTTCCACACCCTCCGCGACCACGCGAACACCCAACATCTGGGCGGTGTGCACCATCCCGTAAGTGATGCTCAGGTCTTTGGCGTCTTGCAAGATGTCGCGGATGAAGCGGCGGTCAATCTTGATGGTGGAGACGGCCAGATCCTGCAAGTGGGTGAGGCTGGCGTTGCCGGTACCGAAGTCGTCCAGGCTGACCTGTACGCCCAGTAGCCGGCAGGCTTCGATTCGCGCGCGCACCGTGTCGCTGCCCAGCATGGTGCCGCGCTCGGTCAGCTCGAGCACCAGGGATTGTTCGGGCAAGTCGGGGTGGCTCTGCAACACCTTGCGCACATCGTCCAGAAATGGCGCGCTCAAGAAATGGCGGGGGCTGATGTTGACAGCCAGACTGAGCGTTTGGCCGCCGGCGTTCCAGCGCGCCAACCAGCCGGCGGCTTCATCCAGCACCCAGCGGCCGACGCGCGCGGTGATGCGCGCGTCATCCAGGACGAACTCGAAGGCCGCCGCCGCATGCACTTGACCCTGGGCGTCACGCAGGCGCAAGAGAGCCTCGGCCTGGGTGACGATGCAGGAATGGCCCGGGCTGTCTGCACGCACATGGAGGATGGGCTGAACGAACAGCTCCAGCCGGCGTTCCTGCAGCGCCTGCTCGATCGCCGCGACCCAGGCCTCACGGCGATCCATCGCCGCTTGCATCTCGGCGCTGAACACCCGGGCCTGATTGCGCCCGGCCGCCTTGGCTGCGTACAGCGCCATATCCGCCTGGCGCATCAGGGTCTGGGCGTCCTCCGTCGCGGTGCGCACCGCAAGTCCCAGCGACAGGCGGACCGAAAGAAGCTGGCCATCCAGGTCAAACGGTTCGCGCATCGCCGTCATGATCCGGCCGGCCACGCGTTGCAGGCGCGCGGGATCCTGGTCGTGGTGCAGCAGCATGGCAAACTCGTCGCCGCCGATGCGCGCCAGGAAATCCACGCCGCGTTGCTGGAACGATGGATTGGAGCGGCGCAACACGCGCGCGAGACGAGTACTGACCTCGCGCAGCAGGATGTCACCCGCTGCATGCCCGAGGCGGTCGTTGATGGTCTTGAAATCATCCAGGTCGGCAATGCCCAAGGCCAGGCCGGACCGGTTGCTGTGCAAGGTTGCCTCCAGCAGCGCCTCGAAGGTGCGGCGGTTGGGCAACCCGGTCAGCGGATCGCGCGCGGCCAACTGGCGGATCTGGTCTTCCTGACGCTTTTGTTCGGTGACCTCCTGAATGGTCCACATCGCACCGATGGAATGCCCCTGCTTGTCCAGCAACGGGTGGTAGTGCCGCAGCATCACGCGGCCGTCGGTGAGCCACACCTCGTCGATGGCCGATTGGTGCTCATGGAACAACACTTTGACCTGCGCCAGCGCGTCGCGGCCGCCCACATGCAGGGGCTCGACCAGGTCCCAGATCGCGCGCCAGGTTCGGCCGATGAGTTCGCGCGGATGGGCGGCGATTCCCAGCATGCGGGCAAAGCCGCCGCTGCAGTACTGCACCCGGCCGTCACTGGCGAACACGAGGACGCCGCTGGGCAGATCGTTGAGGATGCGGATGAACTGCTCGGCAGCTTGTCCACGCTCGGTGGCGGCCTGCTCGGCCTGACGCAGCAGCGTCTGCGCTTCGCGGACCCACCGACGTTGGATCGCGAGTGACCAGAACAGCAAGGAGGTCAAGGCCACGGCCACGGCTGCAGTCGCCGCCAACGGCATGCGGACCTGGCTCCACCAGGCGGCCCGCAGCTCGGCGCGGGGCAGCACGGCGAACGCCACCAGCGGGAAGCCTTCCAGCCGCCGGAATGCGCCGACATAGGGTTGGCCGGAGGCGTCGGCGTTCAGCGCTCCTGCGATGACGCCGCGCAGGCTTGCCGGATGCGCCGCGATCGCCTGGTGAATCGCGCCGCTGTGGGGTGTCGTGAAGAAGGCGTTGAGGTCGCCCTTGGAGGGCAGCGGCCAGCGGCCGTACCAATAGCCGTGCTCGTCCTGCACCCCGAGCTGCAGATCCTGGGACCAGCCGCGATAGGGCAGCAAGGAGCGATACAGCGCGTTCTCGGTGGCGACGCTCAGGCCCCCGACGAGATAGAAGCGCACGCCTTGCGGGCCTGTCACGGCACGGCCGATGTGCACCACCAGGGTCTGGGTCAGTGGGCTGAGGATGGGATGCCACAGGCGCATCTGACCGGGATGGGCGCGCAGATCGGCCAGGAAGGCGCGCAGTTGCGGCTTGGCGTTCAGGTCGGCGTCGGGCCCTTGTGCGGGCAAGGCGGTGCTGGCGAGAAGGCGACCATCGGCAGCGACGAGGTTCAGCGCGTCGAGCCCATGCAGGGCATGCTGGACATTCAGCAGCATGGCGCGCGCGGCGGCGGGGTCGTGGGTGGGGTCGGCGGTCTGGATCTGCTCACCCAGGAAATCCAGCGCCTGGGCATACCTGACGAGATGATTGCGCACCGCCACCCGGGTGAGTTGGGTGGTATCGGTGAGTTGTTGGGCGGTGTTGTGCTTCTGAGCGTTCCACGCCGCCATCAGATACCAGGATGTGCCGGCGATGAGCGCCACCATGACGGTGGTGAACACCAACAAGGTCTGGGTCCGCAGGCGACTGTCCTGGAGCGTGGGCATGCGTGCAGGCGGTGTCTGGAGGTTCTGGGGTTTAGGAAGTCGTTCGCGGGGTCCTGGGTCCAGCCGTGTTCGGGCCGTCCCCGTCTTGCGGGCTTGGCGCCGTGGCGAGCCTCGCCGGCACCCAGCGATACAGCGTGGGGATGGACACACCGAGGGTCTGGGCCACGTCCTTCGCCGGCGTGCCCTGGGCCAGGAGCATCCTGGCGGCTTCGATTTTGGGGGCCGTCATCTTGCGCTGCCGGCCACCCACGCTGCCCTGCCGGCGCGCAGCAGCCAGGCCGGCGCGGGTTCTCTCGGCAATGAGCCCACGCTCCATCTGCGCCAGGCCGGCCATGACGTGGAAGAAGAACCGTCCCGAGGGGCCGGAGGTGTCGATGGCATCCGTCAGGCTCCTGAACTGGATGCCTTTGGACTGGAGCGATTCCACCAGTTCCACCAGGCCCTTGACGGTGCGCCCCAGACGATCGAGCGTCCACACCACCAGGGTGTCGCCCTCGCGCAGGGCATCCAGAGCGCTAGCCAAGCCTGGTGCTCCATGCTGATGACGACATGATGGGGGTTGGACATGGGGACTCTCCTTCTCGGAACCCGCCCACATGCTAGGCAATCGAGAAGAAGCCATCAAGAATAAGTTTCGAGAACCGCAAGCCCTTGATTCATGGTCGGGCCGATGGGTGGGGTTGCGGCTTTTCGATAACAGCGGATTGTGGCCGGGCTTTATGTGAAGTAGTTCACGGCGCAGCCCAATGCATGCGACCGTGGCGAGGGTCAGCGCAGACAGAGCATCTATGCTTCAAGCGTGGAGTGCCCCCAGCGGTTTGAAGCGCACCCGCTGAGGTTTTGTAGCCATTGTGATGTTGCGTCGAGGCCCGCATGAAAACCATCAGAATCTTCATCATGACAGGCTCCGTCTTGGTTTCGGCCCTGTTTTTCGGCAGCGCCTATTTCATCGTTTCGCATGCCTTCACCCGCGCCATTCAAGGAAACTCCCTCCGCACGTCGCGCGTCATGGCCCAGTCCACCTTCAACTCGATGTTCCAGTTGATGAGCACCGGATGGACGCACGCCCAGGCTGAAGCATTCCTTCACGCCAGCGACGGGGCCATGAAGCATTCCGATTTCACCCAGCAGATCTTCCGCGGCAGCATCGTCTCCGCGCGCTTCGGCCCCATCCCGCAAGCCCCCGTGGATGCCGCGGTCGCACGGGTGTTCCAGACCGGCCGGCCGGAGCAGGATGTCAGCGGAAACAGCACGCGCTATGTCTTTCCGCTGCGTGCAGAAACACAATGTCTGCGCTGTCATACCAACGCCCAGGTGGGCAGCGTGCTCGGCGTCATCGACATCCGCCAGAATCTGGCCCCGTCCATCCAGGCCGCACGGCGTGATTTTTTCGATGCCATGCTGTGGGTCTTCCCCTTTCCGATCCTGGGCGCCTTCCTGTTGACGGTCTTCGTGGACTGGCGCATCGACCGATCCATGGGCATGCTCAAGCGCAGCATGGACCAAATCCATCAAATATCGGATTTGAGATTACTCCGATTTCAACCCATCGATTTGTGGTTTTCCGACCTCAACGGCATCTTTCGTCAAATTGGCCAACTCATCGACAAGCTCCGGGGCATCGCCATCGAAAAGGACTTCCTGGCCGACCATGATGCCCTCACCGGCCTGCCCAACCGCCGGGGGCTGCTGGAACACCTCTCCCGCACGCTGGCCCGCGCCCGTCGTCACGGCGGGCGCGTGATGATCGGCATGCTCGACCTGGATGACTTCAAGCCCATCAATGACACCTGGGGCCATGCGGCGGGCGATGCGCTGCTGCGCGAACTCGGTCGCAGACTCCAGGCAGCTTTGCGCGAAAACGATCTGGTGGCGCGTCTGGGCGGCGATGAATTCGTCGTCATCCTCGAACAAATGCCAGGAGCCGGTGATCTGCCCTCGGTCCTGGCGCGTCTGGAATCGGCCATCACCGCGCCCTATGTCCTGCCGGGCGGGCACGAGGCCCGCATCGGCCTGAGCCTGGGAGTGACGCTTTACCCCGAAGACGATGCCGAGCCGGAAATCCTGCTGCGTCACGCCGATGAGGCGCTCTATGCCGTCAAGGAGCGCAAAGCCACCCGTCAGCAAGGCTGGATGCAGTGGCGCGCCCTGCCCGCCCCGAACCAACCCAGCGAGGACGATGCGCTGGTCGTGCCCGTTTACGGACAGGGGGCATCGGCGCTGTTGACCCGTGCGCGGGAACCGCTGCTGAGCGCCACATCCGCGTTCGTCACGACCTTTTACGCCACCCTGGCGCTGCAAGCCGAAGCGCAAGTCATCCTGCAGCGCTTGAGCCCCGATGAATTCACCCATCTGCGCGAGCGCCAACACCAACATCTGGGCCACATTCTGGCCCCCGATCTGACCGAAGCGGCGCATCGACTGAGCGCGCACCGCCTGGGGCGCATCCATGCCCTGATCGGGCTGGACCAGGGCGCCCTCATCGAGGCCATGCACCTCTATCTCGACACCTTGAAGCAAGAGATCGGCAAACTGAATCTAAGGCCCTTCGAACGCAACCATTTGGTGAATCTGCTGTCGCGCCGACTGCTCACCGAGATGGAAGAACAGATCAAGGGCGAGATGGACGTCACGCAAAGGCGCGAGCATCTGCTGCTGTCCCTGCATGCCCAGAAAACCGCGGCGTCCAACTGGCCTGACTTCCTGCGCATCGTGGTCGATCAACTCGTGGCCCTGGAGGGGATGCAAGGCGCCGGTGTTGCCCGGCCCGATAGCGGTGGGCAGTTCGTCTTCGAATACACCGCCGGGGGGTTCGAGCCCTATTTGCGGGCCATCGACCAGCGCCAGTTGATGCCGCGGGTGACCGATCCGGGCACGCACGCGCAACAGCTTGCCTACTTGCGTGCCTGGCGCAGCGAAAAGATCGAGACGACGACCAGCTATGCCGGCAACCCCGACATGGCCGATCTGCACGACGCCGCCCAGGCCGCCGGCATCCGCAGCAGCGCGGCAGTCCCGCTGAAGGATGCGCAGGGCCATGTGTTCGCCGTGCTGATCCTGTTTGGCCGCTACCCCGGCGTGTTCGAGACCCCCTCGGCGCGAACGTTTCTGGCGGCTCTGGGCCTGCTGGTGAGCGAGCGGCAACATGAGACCTCGCGGGAACAGCAATTCGCGCCGATCTCCGCCGAACGCCGGCATGCGCTGCGGGATCGCCTGTATCGCGGGGCTCTGGAGCTGCACTACCAGCCGGTGGTGGATTTGCGCTCCGGCAAACCCGATCTGGTCGAGGCCCTGGCGCGTCTGCGGCTGGAGGACGGCACGCTGGCCAGTCCCGCGGAGTTCCTGCCCGGATTCGGCGAAACCGAGCTTGTGCGCCTCTTTCGGGATGGATTGCACCAGGCCCTGACCCAGCTTCAAGCTTGGGACGCGCAGGGGCTGAAGCTTGTCGTGAGCCTGAACCTGCCCCCAGCCGTGCTGATCCATCCCGAGTGCTCCACCTGGGTGCAACAGGCCTTGCAGGAGCATGGGCTGGCGCCGTCCCGCCTGCGTCTGGAGCTGTTGGAAGCCGAAGAACTGTATGACGTCTCCAGGCGGGATGCCGCCATGGCGGCGTTTTCCACCTTCGGCGTGCATCTGCTCATGGATGATCTCGGCGCGGGCTACAGCAGTCTGCTGCGCCTGCGCACGCTGCCCTTCTCCGCGGTGAAGATCGATCAGGGGCTGGTGCGCGAGGCTCCGCGGGATCCCTTGCGGGTCATTGGCTTCATCGGCTCGCTGGTGCGTCTGGCGCAGAGCCTGGACTTGCGTGTGATCGTGGAGGGGCTGGAAAGCCCGGCGCTGGTCGAGACCGCGGCCATTCTGGGCGCCACCGCCGGCCAGGGCTATGCGCTGGCGCGTCCGATGCCGGCGGCCGAGGTGCCGGGATGGATGCAGGGTTTTGAGCTCCGACTGGATCCGCAGCATCCGCAGACGGCCTTGGGCGCCTTGGCCGGGCACTGGAGTTGGGAGCATGGGGTGCGGTACGCGGGGGCGCGCGCGATGCATGACGAGGGCACTTGTGCGCTGGGCAGTTTCATCGTGTCGCAAGGACTCGGCGGATCCGCTCTGGATAGCGCCCACCGGCAGATGCATCAAGCCGCTGTCGAGCACGGGCCCGAGAGTGCCCAGTACCGGCAGTGGGCGCAGCGGGTGGTCGCCGCGCTGATGGCGCTGAGCAACGGGTCCATGGGAGCACCGACAGATTAAGGAGGCCATCATGGTTTTTCCTTCCGGAAAGTCCTGGGACCCCACGTCCCAGCAGTTCGACTACGACCCCAACGATCCGCGGGTGCAGGAGCTGTTCGCCCAAATCGAGGACCTGCGGCTGGAGAACCGGGGGCAGTTCAAGCCGGAGCGGGTGCAACTGCGCGGGGCCGGACATGTGGCGGGGCCGTTGAAGGATGGGCAGGGGGCCCTGATCGTCAACGACGATGGCCAGGGCGCGATCACCTTGCTGGCCTCAATGCCCCTGGAGGAGCATCAGTCGTGCTTTGTGAGGCGCCATCTGGGGATGCCCGGGGAGAGCGAGCGCCTCTACGATGTGCTGCGCTGCCGCCTGGGAACACGACCCCAGGATGCCGACAGCAGGATCTGGATCGCCTATCTCAAGATCATGTCCCGCGGGGGCATCCAAGCCGATGCGCAACGTCTATGAGCGCTCGCCGCCCAAGGCCAAGAAATGGACGCCCCGACCCGATGCGGCATCGAGGTGCCAAGTGGAGGCTTCGAAGGCCAGCCCAAGGCCATCACCCAGGCGCTGGAGCAAAAGCGTGCGCGGGTTCGGGTGGAGCATGCGTGTCATGTGCTCAAGAATCTGTTCGGCCACAGGAAGACCCAGGCAAAAGACTCTCTGCAATCTGTTCCTGGCACGCCGCATCTCGGATGTCGGCGCCGGGTTGCGGCAGACCGTCGTGCAGCAGCGCTACAAGCACCGCCGCAGCCTGATCGCCATCTCCAACCGGGTCGTGCAGGACTGGGGCCAGTATCTCGGCGACGCCACCATGGCCACCCCCATCCTCGACCGCCTCATGCACCGCGCCGCCATGCTGGAGTTCGAGGGCAAGAGCTATCGCCTCAATCGAACGGGTCGGGTCCGCAGGCAAGGCAGGGTGAGCGTTCGCGGCGCGCATTCGCTACAGTGCGCAGAGAACTGCCGATCGCCTTTCGATGGCATCGATCGCCCCCTTTGAGATTCGGTTGACGATGCGACACCTACTTCGATCTTGGTTTGCCATCCCCTTCGCAGCCTTGTTCGCGGCATCGGCTCTTGCGGCGCAGCCGATTCCCCACGACATCCAGACCGCCATCGACGCCGGCCACTACGCGCAAGCCGATCGCGAGATCGCCCAGGTGCTGGCTGCGCATCCGGATTCGGCCGAGGCGCATTATGGGGACGCTCGGCTGCTGGCCGACGAAGGCAAGTGGCCGCTGGCGCAAGCGGAACTCAGCCGCGCAGAGACTTTGGCCCCCGCGATGGGCTTCGTGCCCCCGGACATGCTGGCGGCCTTCAGCCGCCAAGTGCAGGATCACACGCAAGGGGGAGCCGCCCGCTCGATGAGTCCCGGTTTCATCATCGGGGCGATGGCTTTCGTGCTGATCTTTGTCTATCTCGTCGCAGGGATGTTTCGGGCGCGGTCACGTCCAATGGCCCTGCCGACCGAAGGCATGCCGCCCGGGACGTCACCGCCAGATGCAAGGGGTTCTCCGCTGGCAGGACCGACCGCGTCACCTGCGGCTGGCTCGGGCCTGCTCGGCGCATCGGGATCGGAGCTGGTTGCCGGCGCGGGGCTGGTCACGGCGGAGGCCAGCATCGATAAACCGTTGGATCCCGGGCAGAACGTTGCGAGATCAACGTCCGCGGTGGACGTCCCACCTGTCGATCCGATCCCCAGCGATCAACATTTCGGGATGACCGGCGCCAACGCCGGGAGCGATGATCCCGTCGACGCGGGGCGCGACGATTCCTGCTCGGACGCCTGACCCGCTGCGTGCACCCCATCGTGCGATACGCAACGCAGGCAGGTGGATCGAGGTTTCAGCGTGAGCGCCGTTTCCGCGGCCGCAACTCCGCCATCACCATGCGCTCGAATGCTTCCAGAGCCGCCACGGCGTCAAGCTCCATCTCCTGCTCCGCCCACTGCTCCTGCCAACGCATCCAGGCCTTGAGCGCCTTGGGATTGTCGGCGCGGGCGAGCAGATCGTCGATGAAATGCCGCGCACCTGACCACGATGCTGGCCTTGGCCAACCGCGTGCTGGTACGCAAGAAACTGCTGGCGATTCATGCCCAAAATGGGCTGCAAGGGGCATCAATCAGCATCGGTGAGGATCAAGGGGGGGCGCCGAAACCGCCTCGTTGAGCATGGCAAATGGCCGGATTGGGGGAGAAACCACTGAGTATCGGCGTCGATCATCTCGGGCTTACCAATCCTTGGTCAAACATCGAATAGTTCAGCGTGCCCCAAAGTCACTGATCTCTCGTGCCGGTAATTCCTGACTCAACCGCTCACGCAACTGGCGGCTTTGATTTGTTTTTGCGCCTGAACTCGCGCGTCGTCGCTTATTTCATAGCGCGCGTGTGTTTGAAGATATTTTTCAATCAGCGCCTTTTGTTCTTCCTGCAGTCCAGCGTTTTTTGCCATCGTTTGAAGTATCCCCGGCCATTGATTTGCCGTAAATTGCGACGGATGGTGCAAGCCGTGGCAACGGCTACACTTAGCGGCATAAAGCTTGCTCGCTTGACGCCATACAGTTCTAACGTCAGCAACGACACCTCCCTTCTCGACGCGTCCGGAAATTGTCACACGTTGCCACTTATTTCCATAGGGGTCGGTTTGGCTGCCATCAATAGTTAAGCAACTTCCAGGAACTCTAGAAAGGGTCGCAAGTTTAATGCGTAGATCAGGCGCCTCATAAATGACGCTGCTGGCTCCCTCCATTGTCCACCCGCTTATCCGAACGACGTCACTTTCAGGGTTGCCAGCATCAGCTTGGCCGACGGCAAGCGCTGTCCCTGGCGTAATTAATCCAAGAATATCGTTGTGTGAGTCACAGCCGAATAATTGAGCGATACCCTTTGTGTACACTCTTGGTGGTGAACCTGAATCACTTGATGTCTGACCAAAAACAACCGCATGGCATGCCAAAAACATGCCAGCCATAGAAAGCGATTTTATAATTTTGCGCTTCATTGCTTTAAGCTGCGGCGGAGAACGCGCGGATTTGTAAAAGCCGTAATTGGCGGGGGATTTCCAGCAAATTTCTCGACGTCTACCAAGGTTGTATTCGCAATATTTCCTTGAGAAAGTTTTGAAGCGCCCTTATCCATCGTCAAAACATTTGCCAGCCCGTGTTTGCACATCGTGTTATCTTTGGCAGGATTGGCGGGATCATACCAAGCCCCCTCATGTAAAGCAAGAACACCTTGCATGATGCGATCGGTAACCATTGCGCCCGCCAAAATCTCACCTCGCTCATTGAATATGCGAATGATGTCCCCGTTAGCAATTCCACGTGCCTGCGCGTCGGCTGGATTTATCCATGCAGGCTCGCGCTCATTAACTTCATACCATGCGCGAATCCAAGTGTTGTCAAGTTGCGAATGGAGGCGGTAGCGGGGATGCGGAGAAAGAAGGTGGAAAGGAAAGCGCTGCGCCTTTTTATCGCCGAGCCATTCAACAGGCTCTAGCCAAGTGGGGTGTGGGGGGCAATCGGCGTAGTTGTAGCTCGCAATTGCCGCAGAATAAATCTCAATCTTGCCGGAAGGGGTCCCAAGCGGATGCAGCGCCGGGTTGTCTCGAAATGCCTTATGCTTGACGAAGCTACGCGAAGCGGTCGGGATTTGAAATTCACAAAAACCGACGTTCCAGAACTCGTCAAAGGTCGGCATTTTGATGCCCTGGGAGCTTCCCTGTTGGCGCGCGCCGTCATAGAATGACCGAAGCCAGGCCGTTTCATCTTTTCCATCCGTGAACTGCCTGCTCAAACCGAGGCGCCCGGCGACCGCTGATAAGATTTCGAAGTCGCTTCGAGCTTCAAATAATGGGTCAATAACCTTTTTCATTGCGACGAAATATTGCGAGGAATAGGCTCCGCAAAAATCGATATCGTTACGCTCAAAGGTTGTCGTTACAGGCAGAACGATGTCGGCATACTTTGCCGTGGCAGTCCAAAATGGATCTTGCACGATGATGGTCTCGGGACGGCGCCACGCTTCCAAGACCTTGTTGGTCTGCCAAAGGTGTGTCAATGGATTGCCGCCTGCGTAATAGATGAGACGGATGTCAGGGTAGACCAACGTTTTGCCGTTATAAGGGACATGCGTACCAGGGTTGAGTAGCATGTCGGTAAATCGCTCAAAAGGCAAAGCCGTTTTAACGGGATTCTCAATGCCCGGGATGCCGCTCAGGGTCGGTGCGTGAGCGACGAGGTCGCCGCCATTGTCATAATGATAGCTAAGCCCGTACCCGCCACCGGGCGTCCCAATTTGCCCTAGCATCGCGGAGAGAGTGATAAGCATCCAATAGGCTTGCTCACCATGGTCGGCACGTTGGATCGCATAGCCGGAAATAATCATCGTACGGTGCTTGGCCATGTCATGCGCAAGTTCGATGATTGCTTTCATGTCGACGCCAGTGATCGACGCAGCCCAACTCGGTGTCTTGGGCGTACCATCCGTCACACCATTCAGGTAAGGCAGGAACTTATCGAAGCCAACCGTATAGCGTGCGACGAACTGGGAGTCGTAAAGGCCCTCGTGGTAAAGGACGTAAGCTAGCCCGAGCATTAGAGCCGTATCGGTGTTGGGGCGAGGGTGTATGGAGCGCGCACCAAGAAATGTTGCAGTATCCGTTGTTCGTGGGTCAATGCTCACGGCCTTAGCATGGCCGGATTGAACCTTGTTTTTGAACTTACTGAGAGCGCCATACGCATAATGATCGGCCGGGTGGGTGCCGATCTGGTTGTTTTTCAGTAGATCCGCGCCCAACAAAACAAGCAAGGTAGTATTGGCCTCAATAACAGGCCATGCCGTCTGCTCATCATAAACCTCGCTGCTTCCAACGACATAGGGGAGGATAACCATAGCGGCAGCTACGCTGGGATCGCCGGTGCAGTCGGTGTACCCTCCTTGGAGACCAAGGAAACGACGGACAAGACCCGATGCATTGTGTAAAAGTCCGACTGACTGCCAATCGGCTGTCCCTGGGAAAATGCTTGCCGCCCCATACGAATTACGCGCGCGCGTGAGTTCGGTGGCAACTAGCGAGACGGCATCGTCCCAACTAACCCGTACAAATTCTTCCCGGCCGCGGCCCGCGCCGCCAGCACGAAAACCGCGCTCTAGGAGGCTGTCGGACTTGAACCCGAGCGAATCCGATTGATCAGTGCGACGCGTTTTTTTTGACAGCGGCGCGCTGATCGAACGCTCTCGATGGTTGGCGAGACACTGTGAGGGCACATGGGGCGGCCTGGGGACTCGGTTTTGGCGTGGTCGGGGCGCACTATTGCCCTCACGCGGCTCGCAGGACGTGCATGCGCTTGATGTTCCAAGCCATGGTCACCAAGCTCCATTCGCCTTGTGCCTTGGCCAGCCCGCGCATGCTCATCTGGCGCCAACCCATCACTTGCTTGATGATGCCGAACACCGGCTCCACTGTCTGCTTGCGCAGGCCGTACAGGGCTCGGCCTGCTTGCGTGCCCAGGCGGTGTGCCATCTGCACGAGCGGATCCGTCGTCTGGGGCTCGGGCACATCGGGTGCAAAGCGCCCCATCACCGGCGTGTGATGCGACTCCCGCTTGAGCGCCAGCAGCGGCTCGATACCCGCGTCGTTGCACGCGATCACGTTGGCTTGGCTGAAGAAGCCGTTGTCCGTGATGAGCGTGTGCACCTCGCCCAGCACCGCGGGTAACGCTTGGATCTGCTGCAGCGTAGGCACAACTTCGCGCTTGTCGTTGGATGCCTGGCTCACATGCTGGGTGATCACCATCATCGTCGCGATGTCCACGCCGGCTTGTGCGTTGTAGCTTTGCTCGAAGCCCCCACCCGACACGGGCATGATGCGCGACTCTTCATCCGTGAGGTTGACCTGATCGCTGCTCCGGGGGCCGGCCTCTGGCGGCTCAGGGTCCTTGCCGCGCGGCTTCTTGCCCGCCTCGCGCTGGGCTTGGCGCTTGGCGGTCTTGGCCTCGTACTCCTGCTGCTCGACCTGATGGCGTTCGCTGGCGCGCTGCTCGATCTTGGCCTTGGCCTGCGCGATTGCGCTCAAGCGATCTGCACGCAGGGCGATCTCCGCCGGCACATCCATGCCGTCGGGTACCGTCGCGCGGTCGCTGTTCTCTGCCAGCGCCAGCAGCGTTTGTACTTCCTGGCGCAGCTGCGCCTCGATCTTGTTGGCATGAGCCCACGACAAGGCCTTGTGCTTGCTGGCGTTGGCGTCGATCTTGGTGCCATCCAGCGCGATGTGTCCGAGCTTGAGCAGCTTCATCTCGCGCGCCAGAACCAGCACCTGCACGAACAGTGCCTCCACCTCCTTCAAGAAGCGGCGGCGGAACGTCGCCAGCGTGTCGTGATCGGGGTGGGTATTGGCCGCAACAAAGCGGAACGCCACCGAGTCGTAGGTCGCCCGCTCGATCTTGCGGCTGGAGTGCACGCCGTTGGCGTAGCCGTAGATCAGCAGGCCCAGCAGCACCGCCGGATGGTGCGCCGCCGAGCCCCGGCCTGCGTACTGTCGGGCCAGATCGCCCAGATCAAGCTGCTCGATGACTTCGACCACGAAGCGCGCCAAGTGATCAGTGGGCAGCCATTCGTCCACCGACGGTGGCAACAGATATGCGGTGTCTCGGTCAACAGGGACGAAGCGGCTCATCGGCTCGGGCTCTCGGTTGTGCAGCAGCAATTGTCTCGGATAGCGTCTTCATCCGGAAGACCGCAAAGTCCGACAGTCTCCTAG
>NZ_LT605203.1:4433943-4639458 GCF_900089495.1 Thiomonas sp. X19
TTACCTGAATCCGTGAGCTCGGGCATGCGGAATTTTCATAAGTTGTTGATGCATAATGGTTTATTCGATAAAATGACCCCTTTGTCTTCTCACCCAGCGGGTGAACGTTCCGGGGTATGGCATGGGGTTTGGATTTCGCGTCAAGCAACTCGACTATGACCTGACGCCGGTGGCCGGTCTGGCCCTTGTCGGTCATCACCTCAAGCGCCTCGATCCTCTGTTCAAACGCCTGGATGCCCAGTGGCCTTGCCGCGGCGGACTGCCGCCCAGCACACTGATGCGCAGCTATGTTGGCTTGCTCGCGCAGAGCAAGAGCGACTTCGATGCCATCGAAGGCTTTCGAGGCGATCGTTTCTTCCAGGAGGCGCTGGGTCTGGTGGGTGTGCCGTCCTCGCCCACCCTGCGCCAGCGCCTGGATGCGCAGGCCGCCCTGTGGTTTGACTTCACCTCCCAGGCGATTGAAGCGCTGCTGCGCAAGAGCCAACCGGACTATGGTCTTTTGCCTTGCGGTCATGTGCCGCTGGACATCGACACCTTCGCGATGGACAACTCGGGCACAGCCAAGGATGGGGTGAGCCGCACCTACGCGGGGGTCGATGGCTACTGCCCGCTGGCGGCCTACCTGGGCACGCATGGGTTTTGCCTGGAGTTCGCCCTACGTCCGGGCGCGCAGCACTCGGCTTCGGAGACGACCTACAACCTCGAGACGGCCGTGCCCATGGCGCAGCGCCTGTCGACCGCAGGCCCCAAGGCGCCGATTCTCGTGCGCATGGATGCGGGGTTTTGCTCGGCCGCCTTGATGGCCGACATGCAGCGCTGCAACAGGCCAGGACTGCCCCGGGTCGATGTTCTGATCAAGTGGAATCCCCGCAAGACCGATCCTCTGGAGGTCTTGCGACGGCAGGAACTGGAAGGGGGTTTGTTGTGGCAGCATCCGCGCGCAGGCAAGCGCGTGGCGGTTTGGGAGGTGGCCGTGCAGGTCGAAGGCATCGCCCATCGCCTGCGCCGCATTGTGCGCATCACGGAGCGCACCGTCGATGCCCGTGGCCAGCAGTTTTTGGTCCCCGAGATCATCTTGGAGGGCTGGACGACAAGCTTGCCCAAGGCCATCAGCGCCGAGGCGATCATCGACCTGTACGCCGGGCACGCTACGCACGAGCAGTTCCATGCGGAATTCAAAACCGACATGGATCTGGAGCGACTGCCCTCGGGGAAGTTCGACACGAACGATCTTGTCTGCCAGCTTGCGGCCCTGACGATGAACGTGCTGCGCCTCATGGGGCAGCAAGGGCTGCTGGGGCCGCATGCACCGGTGCGCCATGCGGCCAGGCGACGGCGTCTGAAGACTGTGATCCAGGAACTTGTCATCCGCGCAGCACGCGTGATCAACCATGGCGGGCGGCTGTGGTTGGGACTGGGCGCCAACGACAAGGCAGCCCGTGCCTTTTGCGATCTGCATGCGCAGTTCGCCGCCAGCGGCTGAAGACGCAGTCCAAGCTTTCCCAGCACCCCAAGACGCTGGCCACAAGGGCTCAGCGGGGGAACGGCTGCGCGCAACCCACCCGAAATGACCGATCAAGGGGGCCGATCGTTCGCGCACAGCCCCACAGCCCCCTTCGACACGGCGCTCGAACCGTGAACCTGCGGGAAATCGGGAAAATCGGGCCGTCACAATCAGCTTTCAAGTCGATGGATTATCGGAAGTCACGGATTCAGGCAATAAAAAGACGCGGAAGTTGATTTGCGGCAAATAGCGAGCGCGCTATTTTCATATCGGCACACATGTTGCGTCTCATTACTTTAGGACGCGCTGATTTATTCGTCCGCAGTCCACGCCTTGCCCCTGATGCGTTGAACAAGGATGCGATCTGAGAGCGCCGCCGCGATGACCCAAATGACCTTCACCGATGCCGAGACCGCGTTGCATGGGCGTGTGACCCAGCGCCAGAAGCTTCTGGCCGACATGCAGCGCATCGTGCCGTGGGCGCGACTGGTGGAGGCCGTCTATCCCAAGAGCGGGCGTCGTGGTCGTCCCCCCATCGGCGCGGAGCGCATGCTGCGGTTTCATCCAACTGTGGTTCGGGCTCAGCGATGAAGGGGCGGAAGATGCCTTGTACGACAAGCTGGAGCGCACGCCGCAGCGCGTCACGGGCTACTTCCAGGATCGCAGGGTTCGCTATGCGGCTTGATACTTCAATGGGCCGGAGCAATAGTCTCGGCGGCATCCAGACCGAATGCCATCCAGTCGTCACCGAGCAGTTCCACCGGATGCTGGCTTTGCTCGGAGCCGTTGCCGCAACGCATGGAGTCTGTCGGGCAATACTTGCTGCAGACCCAGCAGATACGCTCGGGATGCATGGAATGGATCGGAAATTTTTTGCCCATGGTGAACCTGCTCCCCGCTGTTGCGGGCAGCAGCTTGCATGAGACACCGTATCGCGCAACGGTTTTTTGACCCCGATCAAAAGGAAGAATGCCTGTATGAGCGCTGCCTCTTGCCCGTGAAGGATGTTTCACACCCCGCGCCGCGCTCGCATGGCCTTCCCGATGCCTTGGAGTTGCCCCTCGCTCAAGAGCCGTTTGGCCATGGGGAGGAGTTCGTTTTCTTCACGCGCGATGTGGCGCGTATGACGAACGATGAATTCGTCCACCGCGGCAGCGTCGAGCGCGCTCGCATCGCCCCGCGTCACGCTCTCCAGTTGCGGGCGCAACACCTGCCAAACGGCATCGAGTTCACGATGGTCATGGGTCAGTGCCATGGTGATGTCGCGCAGGCACACGGGGTCGGAGCCCGCCATCGATTCCAGCAGCGCGGGGAACAGATCTCGTTCTTCATCCGCGTGGTGATCGCGCCCTGCAGTGTCGAAATAGCGCACCACGTTCGCGGCGGCTTGTCTGGCGTCCACATCGGCTCCATGTTCGGCCAGATGAGCCGGCAGGCGTCGCAGGGTCGAGCATTGTTTTTCGATGCGTCCGTGGCAGGCCGAAAGCATGTCCAGTGGTGCGTCGAATCCCGCTGCAGCGGATGATCCGGGAAGAAGGCTGATTTCCATGTCGAACCTCGTTGAAAAAACGGCGCTCGCCGGCGCGGGCACTCATCCATGGCCATGACTTTTCCGCTGTTACCAGCGCAGGTGTTGGTGCACTGCACGCGTACATGCGTGCAAGCCATGGCAGCCTAAGCCATTAAAGAAGTAAACACAATGCATGTTTGACTGCCAGGGTTTTGCAAAACGGACATGATGATGGCCTGTGTGAAATGATGGAGAAACACCATGCCGACGTCCACGGTCTACCCGCAGCCCGATCACGAATTGACGCAAATGCGCCGAGACCTTGCTCCCGATCAATTCGACGCCTTCCGGCAGTTCAGCAAACAGGCATTCGCCGAGGGCGCGCTGGATGCGCGAACCAAACAGTTGATCGCTGTGGCTGTTGCCCACGTGACGCAGTGCCCCTATTGCATCCGCGGCCACGCCAGTGCCGCGCGCAAGGCGGGTGCCAGCCCGCAGCAGATCATGGAAGCGATCTGGGTTGCCG
The DNA here is from genome assembly GCF_900089495.1 of Thiomonas sp. X19. Classification (NCBI taxonomy): domain Bacteria; kingdom Pseudomonadati; phylum Pseudomonadota; class Betaproteobacteria; order Burkholderiales; genus Thiomonas; species Thiomonas sp. X19. The sequence continues at coordinate 4,437,484 of NZ_LT605203.1, forward strand.
CCGAAATGCGTGCGGGCGCCGTTTATGCACATTCGCTTCTCGCGCTCGATACGATGCGGCGGGAAGATGCAAAAGCCGATTCGGCGTAGCCGCGCCCGCGTTCCACAACGACCCATGAAGCGGATCGCTTCATCATGAAAAACATCATGACTGCACATCTCGCCGTCAAACGCGTTGATGAACCCGTCGACGCAAGCGACGGCTTTCGTGTGCTCGTCGACAGGCTCTGGCCGCGTGGGCTGAGCAAGGACAAGGCTCACATTGATGCCTGGGCCAAAAACCTGGCGCCGAGCGACGCGCTGCGCCATTGGTTCGGCCACGAGCCGGCGAAGTGGGTCGAATTCGAGCAACGCTACGTCGCGGAACTGCAGACGCATGAAAACGCGCGGCGCGCCTTCGAGGCCGAACTGGTGAGGCATCCGCGCGTCACCCTGCTGTACGCGGCGCATGACGAGCAGCACAACAACGCGCTTGCGCTGCAAATACGCCAGCAGCGCAAGCGCGCGGCATGAAGTTCGAGTTCGAGCTCACGCCCCGTGCGCCGTTCCGGCTGGACCTGACCGTCTGGGCTTTGCGCAGGCAGCCCGGCAACCGCATCGACACCTGGGACGGCAAGCGCTACGTGCGCGGCGTGGCGTTGGACGCTTCGGTGTTGCGTATCGAAGTCGAGCACCGCGGAGAGCCTGAAACGCCGAGACTCTTCGTCGCCGTCCAGGGTTCGGAAGGCCGGCACGAAGCGGCGCGGGATGTGGTGGCCGACATGCTGCGCCGCGTGCTGGGGCTGGACGTCGATCTCGATGGTTTTTACCGTTTCGCCGCCGGCGACGCCGCGCTCGCGCCACTGGCGACGCGTTTCCGTGGCGTGAAGCCACCACGTTTTCCCACCTTGTTCGAGGCGCTGGCCAACGCCATCGCCTGCCAACAAGTGAGTCTGGCCAGTGGGATTGCCATGCTCGGCAAGCTGGCGCTGGCTGTCGCCCCGAACACCAACCTCAACGATGGCGTGCTCGCGTTCCCGCAACCGGGGGCGGTGCTGGCTGCCGGCCCCGAATTCCTGCGCGACCTGGGCTGGAGCCGACAAAAGACCGATTATCTGCTTGCAGCCGCCGCTGCGATCGAGAATGGCGCGTTGCGTGACGCGCAACTGGCGCAGGCCGACGACACGCAAGCGCTGCGGCTGCTGTCGCGGCTGCGCGGCATCAAGCGCTGGAGCGCGCAATACGTGGCCTTGCGCGGGCTCGGGCGCTTGGCTGTGTTTCCGGTGGACGATGTCGGCGCGCACAAACATCTAGCCTTGTGGCTGGGCTTGCCCGAACGGCTGGATGCGCAGTCCACCCAAGCGCTGGTGACGCGCTGGCAGCCCTATGCCGGGATGGTGTATTTCCACATCCTGCTCAAGCGGCTCGAAGACGCCGGCCAGCTCGATTCGCAACACGCATGCACAGGAGGAATCTGAACATGGCCCGGAATCGGGATGACGATTTGCCCAACCAGCATGTCGCGATGCTGGAGGCGATGCAGCGCATGCGCTCGGGCCTGCTCGCCGGCGACGTAGCCGAGGCGCGCGCCGCACGCGACGTGCTGCAAGGCCTGCACGCGGCCCACATCGCCATCGAGGAAACTGAGCTGATTCCGAAGCTTCCCGCCAGGCGCGTTGGCAGGCCAAGGTCTATCTGGCCGAGCATGCCAAGCTGGCGACGATGCTCGGTGAGTGGCACGACGTGTTGGCCCGGCAGCCCGACCGACTCGACCCGCCCAAACAGCGTCTGGCGCCGCTCGATGCTTCTCTGCCCTGACAGCACCTGCTCGAACATCATTTCGAGCACGAAGAAAAAGACTCGTTGATCGAAACGCGGCGCTGAGGCACGCTCAAGCCGCCGGAAGCGGCACAGCGACGAACTGGCGCAGCGCGGGATTCAGGCAGTCCGCCAGGGTCGTGGCGTTGAGTTCGGCATAGAACGCTCGGCGCGCGCGTTCGAGTTTCGGGCGCAAGGCGCAAAAACCGGTGAGCAGGCAGTGGCCGCCATCGTCGCGAAAACACTCGGTCAGCGCGGAATCGTCTTCCAGCCATTCAAGCGCGTCGCCAAGCCGGATTGCAGTCGCGCATTTGGCCAGCTTCACGCCGCCACCCGCGCCGCGCGTGGTCTGCACATAGCCTCCGGCAGCGAGGCGTTGCAGCACCTTGATGAGGTGATCGCGCGAAATGTCGAGCTTGGTTGCGAGCTCCGCGCTCGACCAGGTCTCGCGCTCACTGCCGGCCAGCACGAGCAGGGCGCGCAATCCGAAATCGGAGAAGGATGTCAGTCGCATAGCGGTGCCTACAAATAAGGTATTGCAAATGCCACTAAAGAATTTTATAGTGGAATCCATTGTACCTGTTCACACATCAACCCAGATCACCCCGGATCGGAGAACCCGCCATGTCCAGCCCCGACACCCCCGCAACCTCGACCTCGCTACTTGCCACGCGCCCCTTGGGTCACCTGGCGCGTGATCTGCCCGGCGCCACCGCCGTGTTTCGGCGCCATCGTCTGGACTTCTGTTGCGGCGGCGAGACGACCCTCGAAGCGGCAGCGCGGGCGCAGCAACTCGACATCGCCGCCATCGAGCGCGAGCTTCTCGCCCTGGATGTGCAAGCACCGACCGACGCGCCGCGCGATCCCGACGCCTTGATCGACCTCATCGTCAGCCGCTTCCACGACGTGCACCGGCGCGAACTCCCCGAATTGATCGCCCTGGCCACCAAGGTCGAGCGCGTGCATGCGAGCCATCCCGACGTTCCCGCCGGCCTGGCCACGCTGCTGCAAAACATGCTCGACGAGTTGCAGGCGCATATGCAAAAGGAAGAGCAGATTCTGTTTCCGATGATGCGCCGCAACCCCGGCGGCTTCCTCGCGCCGCCGATCGCACGCATGCGCGAAGAACACGACGACCACGGCCGCATGCTGCAGCGCGTGCAGGAACTCACCCACGAACTGCGACTTCCCGCCGAGGCGTGCAACACCTGGCGCGCGCTGTATGCGGGCCTGGACAAATTCATCGCCGACTTCATGCAGCACGTCCACACCGAAAACAACATTCTTTTCCCGCAATTCGAAGGCCGGGGCTGAAGCCTTCGCGCCCCCCGGACCATCTTTTCCACCGCAAACCACCCCAACCCAAGGAACCGACCATGGAACCCCTGAATGTCGTCAACCAGCCGCATTCCCACCACCGCGCCGACCGCACCTATCCCTTCGACGCCAGCGGCATCGCCAAGCGCTTCCGCCACGCGGCGATTTTCGGCGCGCTCGACGCGCTGGAGCCCGGCGAAACCATGGCGTTTTTCAACGACCACGATCCGCTGCCCCTGCTTGCGCAAATCGAGCAGCATTTCGGCAACAAGGTGCGCATCGAATATGTCAGCCGCTCGCCCGAAGGCGTGCGCATCGACTTCCACGTGCAAGACGGAGCCTGAGCCGCGGGGCCGATCCCGCCAGCGCCACCGCCCGCGCTGGCGCGGCATCCCGCTTCGCCGCGTCGGGTCACGCGCTCACCACAACCCCGCTTGCAGCCGCGCGCCCTCGCTCATGCGCTCCAGGCTCCAGGGCGGATCCCACACGAGTTCGACGTTGATCTGCTCGATACCCGGAATGCGGCTGAGCTTGTCATGCACTTCCTGGGTCAGGATGGAACCCATGCCGCAGCCGGGGGCGGTGAGGGTCATGTCGATGTCGACCTTCCAGCCGATGCCGCTTTCGTCGGCCGCTTGCACCTCGCAACGGTAGACCAGGCCGAGTTCGACGATGTTGATCGGAATCTCGGGGTCGTAGCAGGTGGCGAGTTGCTCGATCACGGCGTTTTCCGCTTCCTCGCGGGTCGTCGGCGCCGGAAGCCGTTCCGACTGCGCATCGATCAGGCCGAGGGCGTCGGCGTGCACGCCGTCGATGCGGTACATGCGGCCATCGGACACCACGGTGATATGACTGCCCAGGCGTTGGGTGATACGCACTTCAGTGTCTTTGAGCAGCACCCCGGTAGTGCCCAGCGGCACCAAGGTGGCGGGCGTGTCGCGCGTAAGCGTCAGGGTCTTGCCGACTGGCTCATCGCTCATGGATGCACACTCGCATCGGTCGGCGCCTCGGTGTTGGCCACCGCTGCGGCCTGGGCCAAGGCATTGCGCAGGGTGTGCCAGGCCAGCATGGCGCATTTCACCCGTGCGGGAAACTGCTTGACACCTTCGAGCACTTGCAGCTTGCCTAAAGCCTCGGGCTGCGCGGTTTGGTCTTCGACCAGCACGCCGTGCATGGAGTCGAACAGCGCCAAGGCTTCCTCCACGCGCTTGCCCTTGACCGCCTCGGTCAGCAGCGAGGCCGACGCGGTGGAAATGGCACAGCCTTCGCCGGTGAAGGCCACGTCTTCGATGCGGCCATCGTCGTCCACCTGCAATTCGAGCTCAATGCGGTCGCCGCACAGCGGGTTGTCGCCTTGGGCGCTGCGGTTGGGGTGCGGCAAATGGCCGAAATGGCGTGGCCTGCGGTAGTGGTCGAAGATCACGTCCTGATACAGGCCACGCAGATCGGGCGTGGCGTCGTCGGGGCGGGTTGCGGGCATGGCTCGGCCTCGGTTCAGGCGGCGAACATCGCGTGCGCCTTGCGCACGGCGCGCACCAGCGCATGCATGTCGCCTTCGGTGTTGTAGACGCCTAGTGAAGCCCGTGCCATTGCCGCGACTCCATAGCGCTGCATCAGCGGCATCGCGCAATGGTGGCCGGCGCGAATCGCCACGCCTTCGGCGTCGACAATCGTTCCAAGATCGTGCGCGTGGATGCCCTCGACGTTGAACGACACCACGCCGATTTTGTCCGCAACCGTGCCGTGAATGCGCAACCCGGGAATGCGCAAGAGTTCGTTTTGCGCCAGCTCCAGCAACGCGCGCTCGTGCGCGCGGATCGCGTCCCAACCCAGGCTTTGCACGCAGTCGATCGCCGCGGCCAAGCCCACGGCGCCGGTAATGTGCGGGGTGCCGGCCTCGAAGCGTGCCGGCGGATCGGCGTAGGTGGTGAACTCGAAGCTCACGGTGCGGATCATGTCGCCGCCGCCTTGGTACGGAGGCATCGCGGCGAGGTGCTCGGCGCGGCCCCAGAGCACGCCGATGCCGGTCGGCCCGTAGAGCTTGTGGCCGGAGAAGACATAGAAGTCGCAACCCAGCGCCTGCACGTCCACCGGCAAGTGAGCCACCGCCTGCGCACCGTCGACCAGAACCGGCACGCCGTGTGCATGGGCAAGCTGCACGATGCGCGCCACGTCGTTGACGGTGCCAAGCACGTTGGACACGTGCGTGACAGCCAACATGCGTGTGCGGGTCGTGAGCAGTGCGGGCAGGGCTTGCAGGTCGAGCACGCCGCCGTCGCTGATCGGCAGCACGCGCAGCTTGGCACCAGCGGCTTCGCAGACCATCTGCCAAGGCACGATGTTGGCATGGTGCTCCATCGCCGTCACCAGCACTTCGTCACCGGGCTGCAGGCGTGGGCGCGCGAAGCTTTGCGCCACCAGGTTGATCGCCTCGGTGGCGCCGCGCACGAACACGATTTCTTTGCTGCTTGCCGCATGCAAAAACGCTGCGGCCTTGGCCCGTGCGGACTCGAAGGCGTCGGTGGCGCGTTGCGACAGCAGATGCACGCCGCGATGCACGTTGGCGTAATCGCGCAACTCGAACGCGCGCATCGCGTCGAGCACGGCCAGCGGCTTTTGCGTCGTCGCCGCGTTGTCCAGATACACCAGCGGCTTGCCGCGCAGGGTCTGGGCGAGGATGGGGAATTGCTCGCGCACCGCCGCGAGTTGCGGGCCAAGGGTCGATAGCGATTCGCACGCGTTCATGCCGAAACCTCCGAGGCTTCGATCACTAGGCCTTGCCGCGCCGCAAGCCGTGCGCGGACATGCGCGCGCAAGGGCTCCCAGCCGATGTCGGGCAGCGCCGCGGCAATGAACGCCTGCACCAGCATGGCACGCGCGTCTTGCGGTGCGATGCCGCGCGACAGCAGATAAAAACGAGCCTCGGCGTCAAGCTGGCCGACCGTGGCGCCGTGGCTGCACAGCACGTCGTCGGCGTCGATCTGCAGTTGCGGACGGGTGTCGGCCTCGGCGCGCGGCGACAGCAGCAGGTTGCGGTTGATCATGCCGGCGTCGGTTTTCTGCGCGTCCGGGTGCACGTTCACGCGGCCGGTGAACACGCCGTGCGCGGCGGCGTCGAACACGCCGCGCACATGGGTGCGGCTGGTGCCGCGCGGGTGGCGGTGCTCGATGCCCATGTGCACGTCGCCATGTTGCTCGGCACCGAGCACGCTGGCCCCGCGCAGTTCGGTACGGCAGCCCGGCGCCTCGTGCTCGACGTGAAGTTCCTGGCGCGACAGTCTCGCCCCCAGGACCAACGCCTGCGCATCGAGGACGCTGCCCTCGCCCTGGGCCACATGCAGTTGCGAAACGTGCGCGGCGGCGTCGGACTCGTCCTGCAAGCGCACGTGCTCCAGATTCGCCCCGCGCGCCAACTCCGCCCGGGTCACGCTGGTCGCCAGATAAGGCCCCGCCTGCGCGACGCCGATATGCTGCTCGATCACGCGCGCCGAAGAACCCTGCCCCAAGCGCAGCAGATGGCGCACATGGCTGGCGCCGCCACGCGTTTGCATCACGATGACGATGACGGGCGCGGCAAGGCATACGCCATCGGCGAGTTCGAGCACCATGCCGTCGCGCGCGAACATGCGGTTGATCGCGTCGAAGGCGTCGCCGTGCGCGGCGGGTGAAAGCGCTTCACTGGCACGCGTGGGTGGCTGCGCTCCGGGTGCGCCCCACGGCGCGAGTCTCACCCCCGGTGGAACGCCGTCCAGGTGCGAAAGGGCCACGTCGAAGTGGCCATCGACGAAGGCCAGACGCAGACAGCCGCCGACGAGCAAGGCACCAGCTTCCCGCAGCGCATCGACGGCGAGCGGCGCGGAAGACATTGTGGTGGAGACATCGAGGGCGTCGAGCAGGCGCAGGCTGGTGTACTTCCAGTCCTCGCAGTGACGCGTCGGCAGGCCGCTGCGCAGCAATGCCTCAAGGGCGTCGCGACGCGATTGCGCGACGCCGGCGGGCTCGGCCGGAGCGTCGGCGTCGACCGCGTCGAACGCCTGGATGAAAGCTTCGAGCGCTCCCATGCTCAGACCTCCTGCGCACTGGGCGCGGCCACGCCTTGTTGCAACCAGGCATAGCCCTCGCGCTCGATGCGCCGCGCCAGCTCCGGCCCGCCCGAGGTGACGATGCGCCCTTGCCAAAGCACGTGCACGCGGTCGGGGACGATGTGATCGAGCAGGCGTTCGTAGTGGGTGATCAGCACGAAGGCGCGCTCGGCGGCGCGCATGGTGTTGACGCCCTGCGCCACGGCCTTGAGCGCGTCCACATCCAGACCCGAATCGGTTTCGTCGAGAATGGCCAGACGCGGCTGCAGCAAGGCCATCTGCAGCATTTCGTTGCGCTTTTTCTCGCCGCCGGAAAAACCTTCGTTGACGCCGCGCTGGAGGAATTTCTCATCCATGCCGAGTTCGCGCATCAGCGCTTTGACTTTTTGCAGAAACTCCATCGCGTCGAGTTCGGGCAGGCCCTGATGTTTGCGCTGGGCGTTGAGCGCGGCCTTCAGCAGGTAAACGTTGGACACGCCGGGAATCTCCACCGGGTACTGAAAGGCGAGGAACAGCCCGGCGCGCGCGCGTTCCTCGGGCGGCATGGTGAGCAGATCCATGCCGTCGAAGCGCGCTGATCCGCCGCTGACGTGATACAGGTCGCGTCCGGCGAGCACCTGCGCCAGCGTGCTCTTGCCCGAGCCGTTGGGGCCCATGATGGCGACGACCTCGCCGGCGGCGATGTCCAGATCGACACCGGCAAGCACAAGTTTGCCGTCGATTTCCGCCTGCAGGCCGCGCACCTGCAACAGCGGCTGTGCGGCTTGCGTTTCAAGTATTGTTCGCGCCTGGATTTGCATTGGGGTCGGCATGTTCGTCCTCCGTTGTCGCGTCGTTCAGCCCACGCTGCCTTCGAGGCTGACGCCGAGCAGCTTTTGCGCCTCGACGGCGAATTCCATCGGCAACTGCCTGACCACTTCGCGGGCGAAGCCGTTGACGATCATCGCCACCGCGTCCTCGGCGGAGATGCCGCGCTGCATGCAGTAGAAGAGCTGATCTTCGCCGACGCGCGAAGTCGTCGCCTCGTGTTCGACCTGGGCGCTGGGGTTGCGCACTTCGATGTACGGAAACGTGTGCGCGCCGCAGCGGCTGCCGATCAGCAGCGAGTCGCACTGCGTGTAGTTGCGCGCACCTTCCGCCTTGGGAAGCACCTTCACCAAGCCGCGGTAGGTGTTGCTGCCGCGGCCGGCGGAAATGCCTTTGGAGACGATGGTGCTGCGGGTGTTGCGGCCGATGTGGATCATCTTCGTGCCGGTGTCGGCCTGCTGAAAATGGTTGGTCAGCGCCACCGAATAGAACTCGCCGACCGAATCATCCCCGCGCAGCAGCACACTCGGATATTTCCAGGTGATCGCAGATCCCGTTTCCACTTGGGTCCAGGAAATACGCGAGCCAGCGCCGCGGCACTCGCCGCGCTTGGTGACGAAGTTGTAGATGCCGCCCTTGCCGTCCTTGTCGCCGGGGTACCAGTTCTGTACCGTCGAATATTTCACCCGCGCGTCGTCGAGGGCGATGATTTCCACCACCGCCGCGTGCAACTGGTTTTCGTCGCGTCGCGGCGCGGTGCAGCCCTCCAGGTACGAGACCTGCGCGCCCTCGTCGGCGATGATCAGCGTGCGCTCGAACTGGCCGCTGTCCTTGGCGTTGATGCGGAAGTAGGTGGAAAGCTCCATCGGGCAACGCACGCCCTTGGGGATGTAGACGAAGCTGCCGTCGGTGAACACCGCGGCGTTGAGCGCGGCGAAAAAATTGTCGCCCGGCGGAACCACCGATCCGAGATAGGCCCGCACCAGCTCGGGGTGGTTTTGCACCGCGTCGGAAAACGAGCAGAAGACGACGCCGTGCTTGGCCAGTTTGTCCTTGAAGGTCGTGGCCACCGACACCGAGTCGAACACCGCGTCCACCGCCACACCGGCCAGCGCCGCCCGTTCGTGCAGCGGGATGCCGAGTTTTTCGTACACCCGCAGCAGTTCGGGATCGACCTCGTCGATGCTCTTGGGCACATTGGTGCGTTTCGGCGCGGCGTAATAGTGGATGTCCTGGTAGTCGATCGGCGGATGGTGGATCTTGGCCCAGGTCGGCTCGGTCATGGTGAGCCAATGCCGGTACGCCTTCAGCCGCCACTGCAGCAGGAAATCGGGCTCGCTCTTTTTCTTGGAGATGAGCCGGATGATGTCTTCATTCAAACCCTTCGGGGCGAGGTCGGACTCGATCGGCGAGCTGAAACCGGCCGCGTAATCGCGTTCGAGAAAAGCGTCGAGCGCCTGGTTGCTTTTACTCATCGAAACGTCTCCTCGGGCTTGGGGCTGGGTTCGCGTCAGGCCGCTTGCGCCGCCGCGGCGCGTGCGAGAACGGACACGCCTGTCGTCACGCCGGACGCCAGCACCATCTGGCACACATGCTCCAGTCGCTCGACATGCTCGAACGCATCCCAAGGCGAGCGGCCGATGGCCACCACGCCGTGCCGGTCGAGGCCGACGATATGCGGCGTCAAGCCGAACTGCGGATCGAAAGCTTCGGCGCATGCCACGGCGAGTTCCTCGCTGGTGGCCGGCAGCGCCGCCACGTTGCGGCCGACCCGGGTGTAGCGCGTGACTTCCGGGAAAGCCTCGGAGAGTTCGTGCAAATCGAAACCTGCGACCATCGCCGCGACGATGTAGGTGGGATGCAGGTGCAACACGGCGCCGTCCCCGGCGCGCTGCATCGCCTGCAAGCGCAGGTGCAAGCCGTATTCGCCTGACGCTCCCGCGGGCGTCAGCCCTTGCGCGATTTGGGCCGCGCCGACATGCAGCATCTGCGCCGGCTGCAGCCGTGCCTTGACCACGCCGCTTTGCGAAATCCAGAAGCCGTCGCCACGCGCGTCACGCACCGAGACGTTGCCGTCGCGGTGCGTGATCCAGCTCTTGGCGTAGGCGGCGTGCATGGTTTCGCAGGCTTGCGCGACCAGCAGATCGTTGCGCTGGGCGAATTGGGCTTCGAGGAGATGGGCGGTCGTCATGGTGTGGTCGTTGCCGGGCCTTGGGTCGGCAAGGCGCGCAAAGCCGGGCCGGGCTGAACTTAATGTGGGTCTAAATTTACCACTTCAAGTCCGCAGCGGCCACGCTCCAGAAATACCCATGCCGAAAGTAGTGAAAACGCGAAAACACGTCATCACACGCTACGCTGAAACGGCGTAGGAGCCATGCTGACCGCAAGGCCTGCGCCAAGCGAGACAGTGGAGGTAGCAGGCGTGAACAAGGACGATCTTCCCCCGGGCCCGGATCTGACCCAAGGCGTAGCCGCAAGCGAACTCACCGACGGCCGACCGCTGCTTGGTCATATCGGCGGCCAGGCGGTGATGCTGGTGCGCCAAGGCGATGCGGTGCATGCGCTGGCCGCCACGTGCACACACTACGGTGGGCCGCTGGCCGAAGGGCTCGTGGCCGACGGCACCGTGCGCTGTCCCTGGCATCACGCCTGTTTCGACCTGGCCGGCGGAGCAGTGCGCGCGCCGCCGGCGCTGGCGCCGCTCGATTGCTGGGATGTGAACCGCGAAAACGGCATCGTGCGCGTTGGAGCCAAGCGCGTACCGCGGGCCCCGCCAAGGCCGCCGCGCAGCCCCGGCAGCGTGGTCATCGCCGGCGGCGGCGCGGCGGGTGAAGCGGCAGCCAGTGCGCTGCGCGAATTCGGCTTCGACGGCAGCATCACTCTGCTGGCGGCCGATTCCGCAGCGCCGGTGGATCGGCCCAATCTGTCCAAGGACTATCTCGCCGGCAAGGCTCCCGAGGACTGGCTTTGGCTGCGCGCAAACGATTACTGGGCGCAACAGCGCATCGACCTGCGCCTGCACAGCCGCGCCACCGAGCTTGACCTGTCGCGGCGCCGCGTGGGCTGCGCAAATGGTGAGAGCTTCGCATTCGACGCTCTGCTGCTGGCCACCGGGGCCGTCCCGCGGCGGCTAGACATCCCCGGCGCCCGGTTGCCGCATGTGTACTTGCTGCGCAGCCTGCACCATTGCCAGGCGATCATTGAAGCAGTGCAAGCCGGCGCAAAAAAAGTGGCGGTGATCGGCGCGAGTTTCATCGGCCTGGAGGTGGCCGCCGCCTTGCGCGAGCGCGGGGCGCAGGTGCAGGTCATCGCGCCCGAATCCGCGCCGCTGGCGCGGGTGTTCGGGCCGCGACTGGCTGCCGCCGTCGCCGCCAAGCACCGCGACATGGGAACCCACCTGCACCTGGGGTGCAAACCGGTGGCCATCCACGCCGACACTGTGGAACTCGACGACGGCACCCGAGTACCAGCCGACCTGGTGGTGATGGGCGTGGGCGTGCAGCCAGCCGACGAACTGGCGCGCGAAGCGGCGTTGGTGGTCGATCGCGGCATCGTCGTCGATGCGCGACTGCGAACCAGCGCGCCTGGGGTGTGGGCCGCCGGCGACGTCGCACGCTTCCCCGACCCGTTCGGGGTGGCGGGCGCCGTGCGCATCGAGCACTGGGCCGTGGCGCAGGCCCAAGGGCGGCTCGTGGCGCGCAATATGCTCGGCTTCGACGAGGCTTACCAGCAAGTGCCGTTTTTCTGGAGTCAGCATGGCGACATGACTGTGTCCTACGTCGGCCACGCCGAGAGCTGGGACACACTCGACGAATCCGGCGACCCGCAGCGGGGCGACTATCTGTGCCGCTTCATCGCTGGGGGCCGTGTGCTCGCGGTGGCCAGCGTCGGCCGTGATCTGGATGGTCTGCGCGAGGAACTGGCGATGGAAAAACAACTCGCCGCAGCGGTCTGAGTGCGCGCGAACCCACAAAGCGCGCACCCCCAGATGAACTGCAGACACAGGCACGAGACATGATGGTCGCTCTATAGGCGAAGGAAGGCCCGTCTCCGGTATCGTGGATTGCGCACTCTGAGAGTGTGCCGAGCCACATGCGGCGGGTTTCCCCAGCCGCAAACCGTATGGAGACGAGCCATGGACGAGAGTATCAAGTTCTTCGTTGGTCTGGATGCGCACAAGGACAGCATCGCGGTTGCTGTGTGCGAAGCCGGGCGAGAGCCGAGCCGTTTCGTGGGCACCCTCGGGCCCGACGTGCAGGGGGTTCTCAAGACGCTGCGCAAGTACGGTCCGGCGCGGCAGGTGAGCGTGGTCTACGAGGCCGGGCCCACCGGCTACGGGCTGCATCGAGAGCTGACTCGGCGCGGCTATCGCTGCGAGATCATTGCACCCTCGTTGATACCGCGGCGAGCAGGCGAACGAATCAAGACTGATCGGCGCGATTGCGCCCGGCTGGCCGAGCTGTCGCGCGCCGGCGAGCTCAAGGCCATCTGGGTGCCCGACGAGGCCCACGAAGCGATGCGCAATCTCTGGCGGGCACGCGAGGACGCGGTCAACCTGCGCCTGAAGGTGCGTCAACAGCTCAAAGCGTTCCTGCTGCGCCAGGACCGCCGCTATGCCGGCAAGACGTCCTGGACCAAGATGCATCAGCGCTGGATCGCCGATCAGCACTTTGCTCACCCTGCAGATCAGATCGCGCTGACGGAATACCAACTGGCCGTGCAAGCGACCGAGGAGCGAGTGCAGCGGTTGACGGCTGCGCTGCAGCAGATAGTCCAAGGCTGGCGCTTCGAGCCGGTCGTGGCGGCGCTGCGGGCGCTGCGCGGCATCGACACCGTCAGCGCCATCGGCCTGGTGTGCGAGGTCGGAGACATCAGCCGCTTCGGCACGGCGCGCCAGCTCATGGGCTACCTTGGACTCGTGCCTTCGGAGCATTCCAGCGGCAACAGTGTGCGGCGCGGCTCGATCACCAAGACCGGCAATGCTCACGCGCGGCGCTTGCTGACCGAGGCAGCATGGAACTATCGATTCCCGGCACGCATAAGCAACGAGTTGCGTGACCGTAGCAAGGCGCTCTCGCCGGGCATCCGCACCCACGCCTGGAAGGCCCAGGTCCGCCTGTGCTCGCGATTTGCGCAACTGTCGAGTCGGGGCGTGCAGGCCAACAAGGTCTGCGTGGCGGTGGCGCGGGAGTTGGCCGGATTCGTCTGGGCCATTGCACAGCAGGCGGCGCCAACCCCTGAGGCACGATAGATCCAGCCCAGTGGCACGAGGTGATGCGGCACGATCACGATAGGAAAAACCCTCACCAACACTATCCACAGAACCCTTCGGGGCAACCTGCGCCACTAGGAGACTGTCGGACTTTGCGGTCTTCCGGATGAAGACGCTATCCGAGACAATTGCTGCTGCACAACCGAGAGCCCGAGCCGATGAGCCGCTTCGTCCCTGTTGACCGAGACACCGCATATCTGTTGCCACCGTCGGTGGACGAATGGCTGCCCACTGATCACTTGGCGCGCTTCGTGGTCGAAGTCATCGAGCAGCTTGATCTGGGCGATCTGGCCCGACAGTACGCAGGCCGGGGCTCGGCGGCGCACCATCCGGCGGTGCTGCTGGGCCTGCTGATCTACGGCTACGCCAACGGCGTGCACTCCAGCCGCAAGATCGAGCGGGCGACCTACGACTCGGTGGCGTTCCGCTTTGTTGCGGCCAATACCCACCCCGATCACGACACGCTGGCGACGTTCCGCCGCCGCTTCTTGAAGGAGGTGGAGGCACTGTTCGTGCAGGTGCTGGTTCTGGCGCGCGAGATGAAGCTGCTCAAGCTCGGACACATCGCGCTGGATGGCACCAAGATCGACGCCAACGCCAGCAAGCACAAGGCCTTGTCGTGGGCTCATGCCAACAAGATCGAGGCGCAGCTGCGCCAGGAAGTACAAACGCTGCTGGCGCTGGCAGAGAACAGCGACCGCGCGACGGTACCCGACGGCATGGATGTGCCGGCGGAGATCGCCCTGCGTGCAGATCGCTTGAGCGCAATCGCGCAGGCCAAGGCCAAGATCGAGCAGCGCGCCAGCGAACGCCATCAGGTCGAGCAGCAGGAGTACGAGGCCAAGACCGCCAAGCGCCAAGCCCAGCGCGAGGCGGGCAAGAAGCCGCGCGGCAAGGACCCTGAGCCGCCAGAGGCCGGCCCCCGGAGCAGCGATCAGGTCAACCTCACGGATGAAGAGTCGCGCATCATGCCCGTGTCGGGTGGGGGCTTCGAGCAAAGCTACAACGCACAAGCCGGCGTGGACATCGCGACGATGATGGTGATCACCCAGCATGTGAGCCAGGCATCCAACGACAAGCGCGAAGTTGTGCCTACGCTGCAGCAGATCCAAGCGTTACCCGCGGTGCTGGGCGAGGTGCACACGCTCATCACGGACAACGGCTTCTTCAGCCAAGCCAACGTGATCGCGTGCAACGACGCGGGTATCGAGCCGCTGCTGGCGCTCAAGCGGGAGTCGCATCACACGCCGGTGATGGGGCGCTTTGCACCCGATGTGCCCGAGCCCCAGACGACGGATCCGCTCGTGCAGATGGCACACCGCCTGGGCACGCAAGCAGGCCGAGCCCTGTACGGCCTGCGCAAGCAGACAGTGGAGCCGGTGTTCGGCATCATCAAGCAAGTGATGGGTTGGCGCCAGATGAGCATGCGCGGGCTGGCCAAGGCACAAGGCGAATGGAGCTTGGTGACCATGGCTTGGAACATCAAGCGCATGCACGTCCTGCGAGCCGCGTGAGGGCAATAGTGCGCCCCGACCACGCCAAAACCGAGTCCCCAGGCCGCCCCATGTGCCCTCACAGTGTCTCGCCAACCATCGAGAGCGTTCGATCAGCGCGCCGCTGTCAAAAAAAACGCGTCGCACTGATCAATCGGATTCGCTCGGGTTCAAGTCCGACAGCCTCCTAGAGCGAGGCAGCTTCCATGACGGATCGATGCACGGTGGTAATCAACCCACGAATATCAGTCTGATCCATCGTCGCAGCAGCAGACTTGTGCCGCATCACCCCGTGCCACTGGATCCACATCGAAGCCCTGCGCCTATTGACAAGAGCGACCATATCAGTGTTGGCGAGGATTTCGGGCGTTGCCTCGCGAGCGTCACCACTTCGAACCCGGCGTTTCCACCCCTGCCAACGCCTCTCTACGCTTACTTTTCTCTGGTGGTTTCGCGAGCGTGCGCGATGTCGCATCTAGGAAAATCAATGGGTTAGATGGCGGCGGTTGTCCCTGGCAACTTCTGTAGCGGAGGCGACCGACGTCGATCACACGCCACTACACACGGAGGCCGTCTCACGCAACCTGCTGCTCATCTTCTTTACCCAGTCGGACCACGCCGACACGATTCGCGCAGGACGCCGAGCCCAGCCAGGTGTGCGGATTGCCTGCCCAGCACCAGCCGAGCTTGGGTCTGGACTCGCTCAGCCAGAGCGCAGGCACCCGCTTGTCGCCGCATCGCGAGGCAAGCATCGAGAAGCAGTGGTTCGGTTGCAGGAAGTCAGGGATAGTGGGTCAGCAGCGCGATGCCTTCGTGAATCGTCACTGGACTTCGCCCAGCATCGGCGATCAACGCGTAGGCCGCGTCGGGGGTAACGTTTCGGGTCGCGTCGCCACGGTCGATGTCCCGGAGAAGGTAGGCATCCCCCTCCGGCACGCCTGCTCCGGCAATAGTGGAAAAGTCGTTCAGGGTCTTCGGGTACAGCTTCTCGATGGCCTGCTTGCCCTGACGTTTCACCAGATCGAGCATTTGCGCCGACGAAGTCGCGGGCGTGTTGATCACAAGCACGAACGGCACACGCCCCTGCGCAGCATCGGGTTCAGGCCTGTCCGGCGGGATCAATTGCCCGAGCGGTGCCAGCGTTTCGTCAAACTGCCTGTCCGTCATACCGAGCATCGCCGGGTAGCGCAGGCGGATCAGCGTGTCGATTTGTTGCGTGAAGATCGGATGTGGCATGCATGACTCCGCGGGTTTGAGGGCACGATTGGATTCATTGGCCGGAAACAGAGTTCCGGGGCAACAGTGCGCTTCGTTTCCGGCAACGTGGACAAGGACTGGCAAGATGCCGCACTATCAGAAGGAAGAGGATCGAAAATGAGTGAGCACCGAATCTTCAGGATGTCTTTCGCCAGGCTCTATCCGGCCCTTGTCCAGAAAGCCGAGCGCAAAGCGCGCACCCAGGCCGAAGCCGACCGGATCATCTGCTGGCTGACCGGCTACACGCCCGAGTCGCTGCACAGGCAAATCGAACGCGAATGCGACGTCGAGACCTTCTTTGCCGAAGCCCCGGCCATGCATCCAAATGCGGCGCTCATCCAGGGCGTGGTGTGTGGCGTGCGCGTGGAAACCGTCGAAGACCCGCTGATGAAGAAGATTCGTCAGCTCGACAAGCTGATCGACGAATTGGCCAAGGGCAAGGCAATGGAGAAGATACTGCGGCAGTGATACAGACAATTGCTTGCACGCAGGCCTTGATCGGCGCTGCATGCCCTCCATGAGCGCCATCACCGGGTGGATGCGCTTCTCTCGCTGGCTGCATCACCTGACTCATCACCTGTGATGATCAGATCGAATGGTAGGCCCGCCAGGACGTGCTCGAAATAGTGCGCCTCGGCGTCGATCCATTGCTGCTCCCAAGCGCCGATACCGCCATCCCGGGCTTGCAACCGTCGCAGACGCACGACGTCGTTAAGATTGACGAATACGCGTAGATCGACCAGATCAGACAGTTCCGGGCGCGCGCTGTAGACGCCTTCGAGGATGACGACGGGCGCGGGCGCGATCAGCGCTTCGGCGGCGCACAGCGAGCCGTCGAAGGCATCCCAGTCGAAAGCATGGTGGCGGGCGACCTGACCCTCGTGCAGATTGATGAGCACCTCACGCTGCCGCCGCCAATCGAGGCACGCGCCGACGCGTTCGGCGGGCGTGTCGTCACGCAGATGCACACCACCGGCGTAAAAGTCGTCACCTTCGATCACCACGGCGTCGAGCAGGCTGGCCAGTCGGCGCGCCAGCGTAGATTTGCCGACGCCGCTGCAGCCGTCCAGCGCCACGACATACGGACGCTCCTGTTCGCCACGGCGTGCCTGGATGAACGCGGCCAGATCGGTCGCGTGGCAGAGCCGATCATTGCCCAAGTCGATGCTTGCTCCCAATCTCAGTCCTTCGACAGCAGCGCCGTGTAGCGCCGCTGCATTTCCTGCGGCTCCACCTTCTCGATGGCATGGCCGATCAGCCAGCGGTGGCCGAAGGGGTCGCGCACCACGCCGGATCGCTCGCCGTAGAACTGATCCTGCGCCGCCCGCTCCAGCGTGGCGCCGGCGCTCACCGCCTGTACAATCACCGCGTCGGCGTCGTCGACGTGCAGATGCAGCCGGTGCGAAACCGCGCCGGTGGGCGGTGGACATTCGATGCCGAACTCCGGAAAAGCCTCGCTGAACATGATCACCGTTCCGCCGAAATCGAGTTCGAGGTGTCCGATGCGACCTTCGGGTTCGACCAGGCGGAACAACTCGGTCGCGCCGAATGCGCGCTGGTAGAACGTGGCGGCGGCGTCGGCATCCGAGACGCACAGATAGGGGAACACTTCTTCAATCGTCACGACCGGACTCCTGTTGCATGAACCGACTCTCAGCGTACCCATCGAATCGGCGCGCGTCTTGAAGATTTTTGCGGTAGCGCGCACGCGGTTCGTCCACGGGCACCGACACGTGCAGACCATCGCCGCCCGCCTGGTGCCAGTAGGCCAGCGGCGTGAGACCCGTCAGTTCGACGAACTCGCGCGTCAGGTGCGACTGGTCGCTGAACCCCGCGTCGGCCGCCACGGCTGCCAGGGGCGTTCCGCCTTCACGCAGCGCCCGCGCCGCTGCGTGAAGGCGCAGTACGCGCAGACAGGCTTTCGGCGCGATGCCCACCGACTCGCGGAAACGCTCGATGAACTGGCGATGGCTCATCCCGCTTGCCGCAACCGCCGCGTGGACGCTGGCGAACGTCGGCAAAATCGCCAGCGCAGCGGCAATGCCGGGATGCAGCGCGTGCACAGGCGGCAGGCGCGCAAGCAGCGCGACTTCGAGAATGTGCAAGCGCGCCTGTGCGGTCGGTGCGAGCACGAGACGTTCGTGCAAGTTGTCGGCGTCACTACCCCAGAGTTCGTTCAGGCAGGTATGCCGCCCGGCGAGTTCGTGCGCGGCCACGCCGAAGAGACTGCGCGCTGCGCCCGACCGCAGAACCGCGCCCACCGACGCGGAAAGCACGGCCGATTCACGGACGTAGAACCGTGTGCGCACACCGCCGATCAGCGCGCCGGTCAAGCGCTGCGGTGGCTGGGCGGACGAATCCGAGATCCAGAGCGGCTCGGTGCCAAGACGGAACACCAGATGCGTCGCGCCGCTTGGCAGCAAGTGCTCTCGACGGATCGCGCTTGTGCACGAGGCATTCGTTGTCGCGCTTGCCCACAGGTAGGCGACGAACGGGCGCAACGCGGCCAGCGGCTGCCGCCGAATGGACGTGGCCGCTACTTGCGGATTCTCATCGCGTTGCGCGCCGATCATTCCTGCTCCCATCCCGATGGCGTATCAGCGTCGCGCTTGTACGTCATGCCATCGACGACGAAGCGACCGCCCGGTGCCAGTGCGGCCGCAACGCGCGGCCACCCACGCGCGCCAGCCTCGGGATGACGGCCGTCGAATGCGCCTACGCGCACCGCGACGATGAGATCGAACGGCGCTTCGCCGGGTGCCAGCACGAAGTCTTCCGCCGCTACCTGCCGGAAGGCGAGGTGTCCGGCGGCGATCGCTGCGTCCGAGGCCGCCACCGCTTGAGCTATCGCACATGCCGAACGGTCGATGCCCAGCACCTGCCCCAGCACCACACGCTCGGCCATGGCCCGTGCGAGCGCCCCCGGGCCGCAGCCGATTTCGAGCACACGCATGCCGGGCGCGAGTGGCAGCGTGTCGAGTATGGCCTGCAGGCGCGGGGACAGCATGTTTGCAGACATCGGTTCAGCCCCTTGGATGCCGGGTCTGCATTCAACCGCCCATCGGTTTAGACATGTGCTGATGCACGATCTTCCAGTCCGAGCCGGATTTGATCAGGCAGAACGCGGCGCGAACCATGTCACGAAATGGCTTTCCATTCGATAGGGTGCCACCACACTGCAGGAGGTCATACGCAAACCCAGACTCTACGCTGGCATGGATGACGAGGTCTTCAAGCTCGAACAGCATCGTCCCCTCGACATCAGGCTGCCATTCGTCCCAACCTGCCCGATACTGGGCGTCGCTCCAGTTCATCGTCAATATGTGGCTCACACCTTCGCCGCCTTCCACCGCCCGCGCGAGAACAGCCACAGCGTGAACACGCCGACTGCGGTCTCGGAGACGAACACGCCCCAGAACACGCCCGAATGCGCCATCCCCAGCGGCAGCGCGAGCGCCCAGGCGAGCGGAATCTGGATCAGCCAGAAGAATACGAGGTTGATCCAGGTCGGCGTCATCGTGTCGCCCGCGCCGTTGAAGGCCTGCACCGCGACCATCCACCAGCCGTAGACGAAGTAGGAATACGCGAGGATCGAGAGCCATTCGCCGCCGATGGCGATGACGGTGGCGTCATCGGTGAAGAGGCCGATGATCGCGTCGTGCCAGACGAAGAAGGCGACCGAGACCACGAGCGTGAACGCCATGTTCATCCAGCCGATGCGCCACACCGCCGCCTCAGCGCGGCCCGGTTCGCCCGCGCCGAGGTTCTGGCCGACGAGCGTTGCGGCGGCGTTGGACATGCCCCAGGCCGGCATCAGGGTGAACATCATCACCCGCATGGCGATGGTCGCGCCCGCCACGGCCTCGGTCGAAACGCTGGCGAGGATGCGCATGAGGAAGACCCACGCGGTCATCGCGACGATCATCTGGCCGATGCCGCCGAGCGAGGTGTGCACGATCTGCGCCAGCGTACCCAGGTCTAGCCGCAGGTGGCGGCGCAGCACGCGCAGGTGCTCACTGCCGCGCGCGAGAATCCAGAGCTGCATCAGCACGCCCGCGCCGCGCCCGAGATTTGTTGCGATCGCCGCCCCCTCGATGCTCATGGCGGGAATCGGCCCCCAGCCGAAGATGAGCAGGGGGTCGAGCACGATGTTGAGCGCGTTCGCCACCCACAGCACCCGCATCGCCGCTGCCGCGTCGCCCGCGCCACGGAAGATCGCGTTGATGACGAACAGCAGCAGGATGACCGCGTTGCCGCCGAGCATCCATTGCGTGTAGCGGTAGCCGTGTTCTATGGCCCAGGCATCCGCGCCCATCAGGCGCAGCAGATCCTGCGCCCAGACGATGCCGATCACCGCAAAGGGCAGTGACACCGCCACCGCAACAACGACGGCCTGCACTGCCGACAGCGCTGCCTCCTCGCCGCGCTGTTCGCCCACGCGCCGCGCGACGATGGCGGTGACCGCCATCGCCAGCCCCATCGCGATCGAGTACAGAAGGAAGAGGTAAGTCTCAGTCAGCCCGACCGTGGCCACCACCGACGCACCGAGCTTGGCGACGAAGAAGATGTCGACGACCGCGAAGGTCGATTCGAACACCAGCTCCAGCATCATCGGGATGGCGAGCAGGAACACTGCGCGCTTCAACGGAATGCGCGTGTAATCGGCGTTGCTGCCGCGCAGCGCGGCGCGCAGATCGGCCCAGAATGAGGGCGTGGCCGCATGCGCCATGCCGGTGGCGTTCATGCTGGCATCCCCAGATATCGATGAGCATACGGCAGCCGCCCGACGCGGTGCGAAGCGTGCAGATCAAGCCCCATACGAGCAGTCCAGCATCGGCAGGAACCCCCCGGCGATCAGGCGCGTGCCATCAAAGACCGGGGGCTGATCGTCGAACTGCATGCGTGGGTCGGCGGTCACCTTGGCCATGCCTTCATCGCGGCTACGCTTGTCCGGCCACTCGACCCAGGACAGCGCTACGGCTTCATCCGGTTTCGCGCCAGCAGCAGCACGAAAGCTGGGATAACACTCCGACGACAGTCGAACCGTCGCCCCGTGATACGTCGCGGCCTCCGGCCCTGCTTCGTCCAACCAGCTCTCGACCACGCGCAGCGCGCCGTGCTCGCGTACCACCTCTGCTGAGATCTGTGCGAGTGCCTCGTACCGCGCCCGATGGGCGCATGGTACCGGGGTCAGGTAGCAGTCGATGTAGTTCATGTATTGCCTCTAGCTAGCGGTGGGGCTCGTCATAGGGGTTGCTGGCGGGTTGACCACGAAGATCGAACCAGAGGTCGTCAGGCTCCGAACGATCGCGAAGACAAATCCGGCCGTGATCTGGATACGTCATGCGATCTACCTTTGCGCGAGTCCCAACCACCAAGCAACGCGTCGGTGTATCGCTGCGATTGACCAGACAGTGCCCTACAGATTCGCCAGCGCGAAATGTCGCCGCGTCCCCCGCGTGAAGCACGGTCTCAGTCTCTCCCTCGATCAGCGATACCTCACCTTCAAGCACGAAGACGAGTTCGTCCTCGGCACTGTGCCAGTGCTTGAGCGAAGAACGGGAGCCAGGCATCAAGATCTCAATGCACGCCCCAAACTGCGTCAACCCACCGGCTTCGCTGATCCAGTGAGTGCGTGCTTGGCCGAGAATGTCGTCGGAGAGGCGATCTTCCACGGGGCACTCTTCCAGTCTCCATGCGGGCATCTTGCTGTCCTTGTCGTTACTCTCGTGCCGGTGCATATTCGAGCGCGACGATGCCGCACGCGAAGGGCGTCGCCTGTTGGCGCCGACCGAAAACTGAGCCACTTATGAGGGTAGTGCCGACCCAAAACTGAGCCAGGTGAACGACCTACTCTGCTGCTTTTTTGAGCAGCAGAGGACCAGGAGTGATCACCATGGACATGATTGGCAGGATCCGGCATTTGCATGCCCGGAAGAACAAATCGGAGCGCGAGATTGCGCGCATGACAGGGCTCTCGCGCAACACGGTTGCGAAGTGGTTGCACGGCGAGGTGGACGGCCCACCGAAGTACCGGCGCGGAGAGCAGCCCAACAAGCTCACGGCGTTCCACGACGCGCTCAGGCAAGCGTTGAAGGCCGACGCGCGGCGGCCCAAACACGAGCGGCGCACGGCCAAAGCGCTGTACGCCGAGATCAGGCGCGCGGGCTATGAGGGTGGCTACACGCGGGTGACCGACTTCATCCGGGCGTGGCGCCAGGGCGAAGGCCAGGGGTCTGCGGTCAACGCTTTTGTGCCGCTGGCCTTCGAGCTGGGCGAAGCCTTCCAGTTCGACTGGAGCGAGGAAGGCATGGTGATTGGCGGCATCTACTACCGGGTGCAGGTCTCCCACATGAAGCTGTGCGCCAGTCGGGCCTTCTGGCTGGTGGCCTACCCCAGCCAGGGCCACGAGATGCTGTTCGATGCCCACACCCGGTCGTTCGCGGCGCTCGGCGGCGTGGCGCGCCGGGGCATCTATGACAACATGAAGACGGCCGTTGACAAGGTCAAGAAAGGCAAGGGACGCATCGTCAACGAGCGCTTTGCCACCATGTGCGCGCACTACCTGTACGACCCGGACTTCTGCAACGTGGCCAGTGGCTGGGAGAAAGGGGTGGTGGAGAAGAACGTGCAGGACAGCCGTCGGCGCATCTGGACCTGCGCGGCCAAGATCAAGTTCGGCAGCTTCAGCGAACTCAACGCCTGGCTGGGCCAGCGCTGCCGCGCGTTGTGGGACGAGGTGCGCCACCCCGAGCACACCCAGTTCAGCGTGGCCGAGATGCTCGAACACGAGCGCGCGCACCTCATGCCCATGCCGGTGCCGTTCGATGGCTACGTCGAGAAACCCGCGCGGGTCTCCAGCACCTGTCTGGTGTCGGTGGCGCGCAACCGCTACTCGGTGCCGTGCGAGCTGTTCGGCAAGCTGGTCAGCACGCGGCTGTACCCGGCCAGCGTGGTGGTCGTGGCCGACGACAGGATCGTGGCGCGCCACGACCGGCTGAGCAATGCTGGCGAGACCCGGTATGACTGGCAGCACTACATCCCGCTGCTGCAGAGGAAGCCCGGCGCACTGAGGAACGGCGCGCCGTTTGCCGACATGCCCGAGCCTCTGCAGCGGCTGCGCAACCCGGGCGGCGACCGTGTGATGGCGCAGGTGCTGGCCATCGTGCTCAGTGCCGGGCTGGACGCGGTGCTGGTGGCGGTGGAGTTGGCACTGGAGACCGGGCCGCCGGGCAAAGTCAGCGTGGAGCATGTGGTCAATGTGCTCGGGCGGTTGAACGCGGTGCCGGTGCCGCCGACGGCGGCCACGCCGTTGCAGGCGTCGACACCGCCGCGGGCCAACACAGCGCGCTATGACAGCCTGCGTACGGGCGGCGCCGAGCCCGCCACTGCGGACGTCGCCATCGACACCACCGAGGGGGCCGGCCATGACGCAGCGTGACGTGACGGTCGAGCTCAAACAGCTGCGCCTGCACGGCATGGCCGGCGCCTGGGCCGATCTGGTCGAGCAAGGCGGCGGCGAGGCAGGCGGTGTGGGCATCGAGTCCTCACGCTGGCTGATCGAGCATCTGTTGCAGGCCGAAGGCACCGATCGTGCGATGCGCTCGGTCAGTCACCAGATGCACGCGGCGAAGTTCCCGGTGCACCGCGACATGGCGGGCTTTGACTTCGAGGTCTCGCCGGTGGACCGCAAGCTAGTGGAGACTCTGGCCACCACGGCCTTCACTGAGGAGGCGCACAACGTGGTGCTGGTGGGCGGGCCCGATCACGCGACATGATGCTCACCTCACCACGTTATTGAAGTTCAAGAGAAATCTGTCGAGGATCGTCTGGGAGCGGACGCACGCCAGGCGATGAGACCGATGCGCGGACCTCGGGACGCTGTAAATCGGCGGCCTTGATGGCCCAAGGCGCGCCCTTGCAGGCCTGCGTGGCGGGAAGTGTAGCGACGCTGATCATGCGCAGCACCGTCATCTTGCTCGTCCCGAGCGCTTCAGCGGCTTGCTCCAGAGTCAACTCACCACGCGCTTCGCGCTCTCCATTTTGGTAGACCGCAATGTGGTGGTCGCCGCGGAACGAACGCACCCGCATTTCCGTCCAGGTATGCCCTTTGCCAGTCCGGTGGCCGAGACGATTCAGCAACGAGGCGATGCCAGCGTCACCCAACTGGCGTGCGAGCTGCACGATCAGAACCTGGACCCCAACATCGGTGGTCCAGCGGTGCTGTCCCGTGCGGTTCTTCACCACGCTCAATTCGGTGTGGTCGCCTCCCTGCCAATGCATGACGAGTTCGATGCGCGCCTCGTCCACGCGCGCCACGATCTCCCTGATCACGCAGCGCAGGATGCGCTTGCGCACGGCGTTGCTGGCCGAAGGATGGGACCACACCCGCGGCAAGTCGGTGCCCAGGGCCATGAGGTCGTCGCGCTGCTGTGGCGTCAGGCTCCATTCGGTCACGGTCTGCAGCGTCTTGATCTCCGCCTCGCGCCGGGTAACCTCGGAGAGGCGCTCGTTCCAGCGCCGCTCAAGTTCGGCGGCCACCAGTCGATTGCCGGGGTCAACGGCGTCGAACTGCCGCTGCGCACGCGCCGCCTCAAAGCGCGCCTGCTCCAACGCGAGTTCGAGCTGGCGCCGCGTCGCGTGCTCATCGTTGGCATGGTGCTCGATGGCACGCAGTGCGGCCTGCACCCCAAGCGGCAGCAGCACGCTCAGCACTTCGCCGGAGACGGCCTCGTCCACGCGCAGCGAGCCGAAAGAAATGCATCCAGGCACCGCGCCATGATTGATCGCGGCCCCCTTGCAGTGATAGCGGGCGATGGTGCCGTCGCTGCCGCTGTAGGCGACGTGCAGCTTGCGACCACAGTGCGCGCATCGCAGCAACCCGGCCAGCAATGCCTCTCCGCGCCGGGGTGCGCCGCGCGCCATGCTGCCGCGCATGTTGGTGTTGTCGGCGATCACGCGCTGGTTGTGCTCATAGGTCGGCCAATCAATGTACCCCTCGTGGTGCTCCTGGATCAAGACCTGCCAGTGCTCCTGGGCACGACGATGGCCGTGCACGACGCGCTTGCGGCCGGCTTCGATCCGGACGCGTGTCTCGGTGCGGCCAAACGCATAGGCGCCGGCATAGACGGGATTGGTGAGAATCTTGAGCACCGCGTTATAGACCGGCAGACGCCAGATCACGCAGCGCCGGCCGTTCTCGTAGACCGCCGAGGGCAGATCAATGCGCTCTTGTCGGAACCACAGCAGCGCCTGGCGCACGCTGCCGGCCTGTGCGAATCGACGGAACACGGCCGCGATCGCTTCGCGGATGCGCAGATCGGCGTCGCGTTCAATCCGGTCGCCCTCGCTGCGCACATAGCCGATCGCCACCGTCGTGTGCAGATCACCCCGCGCCGCCTTGAGCTTGAGGGCTTCGACGGATCGTTGGCGAAGGAGGGACAACTCCATCTCCGACATCGTGCCCTTCATGCCCAGCAGCAACCGGTCGTTGACGCTGCGTGGATCATAAATGCCGTCTTCGTCGACGATGAGGCTGCCCACCAGTGCGCAGAATTCCAGCAGCGTGTGCCAGTCGCGACCGTTGCGTGCCAGGCGCGATGCCTCAATGGACACCACGGCGCCGACCTGGCCGCTGCAGATCGCCGCCAGCAGTCGCTCAAAGCCTGGCCGTGCGACGCCGCCGGCGGACACACCGAGGTCGTCGTCGATGACCACGACCTCGGTCCAACCGAGCGCGCGTGCCCGATCGGCCAGGGCGTATTGGCGCCGGCGACTCTCATGGTTGTGGCGCAACTGATCGGCTGTGGACTGGCGCACGTACACGTAGGCGCCACGCGCCAAGTGCTCAGGGTTGATCTTGTTCATCGTCATCCTCCATGTGTTCAACGACGTCGGACTGACTTGCCACCTGCCACAGGAGTTGGCTCAGCAGTTCGACGAGGTCGTCGTGACGCTGCTGCAATCGCGTCAGTGGTGCTGGCGCCGTTGCGGCGTCGAACAGGTCGGCTTGCACGAGCGGGATCGCTCGCGGCGGGGTTGGCTTCATCGACGCCTCCGTGTGCCTGGGAAATGGTCGATGAACATAGGACTGCGTCGAGTTCGCCTCGCAGCGCAAGCAGGCAGCGCAGCAACATCCGCGGAGGCCAGTGCGTGGGCACATCGCCGGCCGCAGGTAGTGTCATCCACTGCGGTAGATGCGCCCTCGTGCCGTCGGGCTGACGGACAATCAGGAAGTCTTCGGTTCCATGCCTGACTCGGCCGAGCACCTCAACTTCATGACCCGTCCGGGGATGGAACGGATAGTTGATGCGAGCCAGCTCGACGAGCTGTTCGCGGGCAGTATGTGACTGCTTCGCCTGGCACTGGAAAGACCCATCTGGCCACGGCCATGGGCGTCTCGGGCATCACCCGGCACGGCAAGCGGGTGCGGTTCTACTCCACGGTCGATCTGGTCAACGCACTGGAGCAGGAGAAGGCCCAAGGCAGGGCCGGGCGCATCGCCACCAGCCTGCTGCGCATGGACCTCGTCATCCTCGACTCATGTTGAGTCGTTGGTTATGTGGAGTCCGCGACCAACCTCGGAGGGTCATGCACCGCCGCGAACTCCACATAACAGTCAGAGCCGGCGAAGCCAATCCACCAAGTTGACGCCGCCGAGCGCCAGGTTGCCGGCCTTCGGCGGGGCCAGCGCGTCTGGGAACACCTGAAGCAGCGCCTGTCGCTTGAGGTCCAAGTCAGCGCGCGCATACACCATCGTGGTGTTCAGGCTTGCGTGCCCGAGCCACTGGCTGATGCTGGCGAAGTCGACGCCAGCCTTGAGCAAATGAATCGCAGTGGTATGGCGGATCGAGTGCGGATGAATCGACTTGCCCGCCAGAGTTGCGGACTTGGACGCTGCATCGGTCAGGTAGCGCTGTAGGAGGTAACGAACGCCGAATCGCGTGAGCGGTTGGCCGCGTTGGTTGATAAACAGCGGAAGATCGTTCGCGTCCCCCTCGCGTGCCGTACACAGCGGACGTAAAAGGCTGGCGGTGGTCGCCCAGATTGGGCACACCCGGATCTTGTTTCCCTTGCCAGTCAATCGTACCTGCGCCGGGGCATCCAGACGAACGTCACGCGCCCTAAGGTCAAGGATCTCCTGAACGCGTGCACCGGTGTTGAACATCAGCGCGAACAGTGCATAGTCGCGCCGTCCACGATCATCCGACCGATCAATCGCGTTGAGCAATTCGCGAACCTCATCATGCTCCAGATACTCAATCGGCGCGGTCTTGGCGCCGCGCTTGAAGGGCACAGCCAGCAACTCCTGCAGTGTGCCCATGTGCTGCGGATGCTCGGTGGCGAGGAACCGTGCCAGGGTATGCAGGGCGGCGAGCCGGGCATTGCGCGTGGCGATGCCGTTACCACGGCGGTCCTCCAGGCTGGACAAGAACTGAGTGACGCGTTCGGACCGGAGATCGTTGATCTCCAGACGTTCGACTCCGCGTCCGGCGTCCTGCGAGGCGAACCTCAGGAAGAGCACGATGGCGTCGCGATAGCTTCGGATCGTATGGGTGCTTATCCCTCGCTGGTTGGGCAGATAGTCCTGGAAGAAGCGCACGAGCGCTCGCCCGAGGTTGTTCTGGTGGAAGGCTTCCATCACGCCACCCCGCCCGATACCAAGCTGCCGAAGGCGGCCTCGAAGCGATCGCTGGCCGCCTGCGCGAGCTCGGGTATCCAGCGCAGGTAGTACGCCGTAGACACGATCGAGACGTGGCCCATGTACATCGCGAGCTTGGGCAGGTTCGACTGCACGTCAGCACCCTGGCGGTACCAGCGCAACAGACACTGGACAGCAAAGCTGTGGCGGAAGTCGTGCACGCGAGGTCGCCGCCCATCCCACCCTCGGACGTTCGCCGACTCGACCAATTCCTGCAACCCGGTGCTCAGGCCGGTGCCCGTGTAGCCATGGCAATGCCGTGTGCCGTGGCACAGCAAGGGCTGCGTCGGCGCTGACTCGCCCCATTGATGTTGGCGACGTAGGAGGTACACGCGCAGCTCTGCCCCTGCATCCTTGGATAGCGGCACCCACCGGGACTTGTGGAACTTGGACTCCCGAACACGCAGCACCGCGTCCAATGCGTTGACGTCGCCGAGTTGAAGGCGAAGCAGCTCACCGCGACGCAGTCCGGCTGTGTACAAGAGCACTGTGGCCAGCCGCAGAACGTCCGGTCGCAACGCCGAGTCCGGGGTCGGCCTGACCGCCTGCGCTGCGGCCAGCATGCGGCCGACCGCCGCCGGGGCGATGATGACGGGCGCCTTGTGAGGATGCGGCCTCGGGAACCGGTTCGGATCGGGAACAAAGCATGATGGCTCGCTGCGCTGGCGATACAGGCACCAGTTGCGAGCGATGCGCTGCCGGTTGCGGCGCACATTGCCGGTCAGGCCTTCATGCAATGCACACCATCGCTCGAACAAGTGGAGAGTCACATCGCGTTCGCCGGTTGCGCAGATAAAGTCGCGCAGCGAATGCAGGATGTTTTCTTCGGCGACGTAGGCCCGCCCCAACGCCCTCTGGCGTTCCAGATAGTCGGCGATGCTCCGACCAAACGCATTGCTTGATGTTGTTGATGACATGGCCGCCCCCTACACCGCTTGGGCCTGTGGAACAGGCAATGCCACATCACGCAGCGCGTCCAACTGCAGGCGAAGGTAGACGCATGTGCTCTCCAGGCCGCGATGACCGAGGACGTCGCCAATGGCCTTGATGCCAACACCTCGTTGCAGCAGACGCATCGCGAAGCTGTGGCGCAAGCAGTACGCCGAGGTTCCCTGCAACGCCAGCCCACTGCGCGCAGCACGGGTCTGGTAGAGATTGCACACGGCGGTGTGCTTGATCGCGCCTGAGGGGCCGCGAGCCCGCAGAAACAGCTCCGGCCGGGCGCTGCCGGTTCTGCCGGCCTTCAGATAGCGCTTGATGACGCCCAGGGTCCTATCGGCCAGCGGCAGCAGCAAGACCGATCGAGTCTTGCGCTGCTCGACACGCAGAGTCTTCGCTTGCCAGTCGATGGCGTCCATGCGAAGCGAGGCGACTTCGCATGGACGCAAGCCGTAGTGCGCCATCAAATATAGGATCGTGTAGTCGCGCCAGCCCGTTGACTGCTTGCGGTCGATTGAATGCAGCAGTGCCTGCATGGTCGCCCACGGGATCGCTCTTGGCGGTAATTCGCCGCGATACACGCGCGGCGAGTCGATGGCATCCAGGCGTACGGTCAACAGGCCCCGCATGTGACAGAACCGAAAAAACGAGCGCAGGCGAGCGACCCATTGCTGCAGGCTCTGGCGGCTGATGCGCTTGCCGGTTGCGACCACGTGGCGCTCGATCTGCTCTCGCGTCAGATCGCTGACATCCAAACCGGCTGACAGAGTCTCTTCGAGGAAGGCCGCAACCGTCGAGACGTGTTGCGCCACCGTCGGTGGACTCAACCCGCGAACGGCATTGAGGTGGTCACGATAGGCATCGAGAACCTGGGCATGCGGCCGGGCGTCGGTCTCCGGCCGCCACCTGCCTTGATCTGCCAGACATCGCGCGAACGCACGCCGTGTGGCGGCGAACAATACTCCGCCCGGTGCGGTAGCGAAGACCCGATCCAAATCGGCGCGGGCCAACATTGAAGCCAGAGGTTCGTCCCCCAGTTCCAGAATCTGTCGCAGCCTGCGGACATGGCACTGGACCACATCGTGACGGTAGCCAGTGTCGGCCAACCATCCCGCGAACAACTCCAACTCATCGCCAAACGGCGACGCAACATAGCGCCGGTGGTACTTCGGGAAGATCTGCTCAAGCATGGTGACCTCCATGGCCGTCAAAGGGACGGTCAAGGTAGGCCTACACCACGGTTATGTTGAGTTCATCGTCACCGTCGGTGAGGCGGGACATGCGTCGCGTCCCGTAGCTTCACATAACCAACGACTCAACATGAGTCGATCAGCAGCAGGTCGAGCTTGGCCAGTTGCGTCATGCGGCGCGCGTAGCTGCCGTCGCCGTGGGCGACCTGCAGTTCGTCGAACAGGCGCGCGGCGCGCGTGTACAGCACCGCGAAGCCCGAGCGCGCGGCCTGATGCGCCAGGGCGCAGCCCAGCCAAGTCTTGCCGCAACCGGTGGCGCCGGTGATGAGCAGGTTCTGCGCGTGGCGCAACCAGTCGCCGCCGGCCAGGTTGGCGATGAGATGGCGATCCAGGCCGCGGCTGGCACGCCAGTTGATGTCCTCCACGCAGGCGGCGCCGACCTTGAGCTTGGCGGCCTTGAGCAGGCGCTGCATGCGGCGGTCGTCACGCCAGGCGATCTCGCTCTGCACGAGCAGCGTGAGCCTCTCGTCGAAGCCCAGCGCGGCCGCCGCCGTGCTGCTGGCCTGGTCCGTCAAGGCGTGGACCATGCCGTCCAGGCGCAGCTCGCGCAGTTGGTTCAGGGTGTGTTCATTCAACATCGTTCCTCTCCGTCAGTGGTGGTAGTAATCGGCGCCGCGCACGTTCTCGTGCTCGGGCAAGGCGGTGGACGCCGCGGTGGGGGGCGAGGCGTGCTGGCGATCGAGCCCGCTCTTGAGGATCGAGGCCACGCTGCGGTAGGTCGGCGAGCGGATCGCCAGCGCCCTGGTGCAGGCGGCTTCCAGGCGCGCCGGCGTGTACTCGCGCGCCAGGCGCTGCAGCCCCAGGCAGGCGCGGTAGCCCTGCTCGGGATGCGGGCGGTGCTCGAGCTGCCAGGTCACGACGCCGGCGGCGGCCACGCCGATGCGCCGCCCCCAGGCGATGAGCTTGGCCGGGGTCCATTCCAGGTGCGCGCGGTGCGACGCTGGCATGTGCTCAGGGATGGTGGTGTGGTGGCCGCGGCGGGTGTCCAGGGCATGGCAGGCCACGCGCTGGTTGGCGTGGAAGATCTCCAGCAGCCCGGCGCCCATGCGCATCTCGACCGCGCCGCCGACCAGTCGGTGCGGCACGCTGTAGTAATGGCCCTCGAACTCAACGTGATAGTCGACGTTGACCTTGGCCTGCTTCCAACTGCCAATCGCATAGCGCGTGGCCGGCAGCGGCGAGAGCGCGGGGGCGTCGAGCGCCAGGAAGGCCTCGCGCCGGCAGCCGGGAAGCTTCTGGAACGGGCGCAGGTTCAGATCGGCAATGAGTTCGGCGATCGCCGCATTGAGTTCGACCAGGCTGAAGAAGCGGCGGTTGCGCAGCCGCGCCAGAATCCAGCGCTCCACCAGCAACACCGCACCCTCGACCTTGGGCTTATCCCTCGGATGTGCCGGGCGCGCGGCCAGCAGCGCGCAGCCGTAATGGTTGGCGAACTCCTCGTAGGT
The DNA here is from genome assembly GCF_900089495.1 of Thiomonas sp. X19. Classification (NCBI taxonomy): domain Bacteria; kingdom Pseudomonadati; phylum Pseudomonadota; class Betaproteobacteria; order Burkholderiales; genus Thiomonas; species Thiomonas sp. X19. The sequence goes on from NZ_LT605203.1 coordinate 4,468,843, forward strand.
GCGGTTGGGCAGCGGGTCGTAGTTGTCGGGGTGCTTGATCAGGGCGCGCGCCTGGTCGGGCACGATCAGCCGCGGCACGCCGCCGAAGAACTCCAGCGCCTGAACCTGAGCGCCGATCCAGTCGGCGGTGGTCTGGCGCGGCGTGGCGCAGGCGTAGGTGTAGCTCGACGCCCCCAGCGTGGCCACGAAGATCTGTGCGGCGCTGATCTCGCCGGTGGTCGCGTCGATGATCGGCACCGTCTGCCCGGCGTAGTCGACGAACAGCTTCTCGCCGGCCACATGTACCTGGCGCATCGAGCGCTTGAGGCTCTGGGCCCACTCGCGGTACTTGATGCAAAAGCTCGTGTACTTGTAGGCCAGCGCATTGCCCTGGGCGTACTCCTCCCACAGCAGCAGAAGCGTCACGCCAGGGCGCTTGATCTCTTGGTGGATGGCGGCGAAATCGGGGGTGAGCTGATAGCTGGCGCGCGGCACCGGCGGGCGAAACAGGCGCCCCTCCAGTTCGGCGTCGGTCAGCGTCTGGGCCACTGCCCAGTCCACCCCGGCCACGCGGGCCAGCGACACGTACTTGCCCACCACGCTCTTGGACATCTTGAGCGCGCGGGCCACCTCGCTGTAGGTCAACCCAGCCTGCAGGTGCAGGCGTAATGCCTCTCGGATCTGGCGCATCGTGATTCTTGTTGTGGGCATCGGCGTCGCTCGAAAAAAGCGACCAGCCTAGGCCCGGTCAAGGGATCACTTGCACGCCCCCGATCGTCCACGATCACGCTGAAACAGCGTCCACGATCAGTCTGAAACGCCGTCCACGATCACGCTGAAATCGCGTCCACGATCAGCCTGAAATGCCGTCCACGATGGGCTGAAATACGCACTGCGCGGATGACAAGTTCCTGGATCACAGTCTTCAGACGCCGTCGCCTGGCCGCATGGCGCACCGGTGCATGCGGCCCCAGCAGCCCTTGCTGCCCCATGAGGCGCAGCACGTTCATCGTCAGGGCCGCAAGCTGGCAGACAAGATCGTTCGTGTCGAACTTCCCCGAGGGCAGTCGCTCCAGATCCATGTCGGTTTTGAATTCCGCATGGAACTGCTCGTGCGTAGCGTGCCCGGCGTACAGGTCGATGATCGCCTCGGCGCTGATGGCCTTGGGCAAGCTTGTCGTCCAGCCCTCCAAGATGATCTCGGGGACCAAAAACTGCTGGCCACGGGCATCGACGGTGCGCTCCGTGATGCGCACAATGCGGCGCAGGCGATGGGCGATGCCTTCGACCTGCACGGCCACCTCCCAAACCGCCACGCGCTTGCCTGCGCGCGGATGCTGCCACAACAAACCCCCTTCCAGTTCCTGCCGTCGCAAGACCTCCAGAGGATCGGTCTTGCGGGGATTCCACTTGATCAGAACATCGACCCGGGGCAGTCCTGGCCTGTTGCAGCGCTGCATGTCGGCCATCAAGGCGGCCGAGCAAAACCCCGCATCCATGCGCACGAGAATCGGCGCCTTGGGGCCTGCGGTCGACAGGCGCTGCGCCATGGGCACGGCCGTCTCGAGGTTGTAGGTCGTCTCCGAAGCCGAGTGCTGCGCGCCCGGACGTAGGGCGAACTCCAGGCAAAACCCATGCGTGCCCAGGTAGGCCGCCAGCGGGCAGTAGCCATCGACCCCCGCGTAGGTGCGGCTCACCCCATCCTTGGCTGTGCCCGAGTTGTCCATCGCGAAGGTGTCGATGTCCAGCGGCACATGACCGCAAGGCAAAAGACCATAGTCCGGTTGGCTCTTGCGCAGCAGCGCTTCAATCGCCTGGGAGGTGAAGTCAAACCACAGGGCGGCCTGCGCATCCAGGCGCTGGCGCAGGGTGGGCGAGGACGGCACACCCACCAGACCCAGCGCCTCCTGGAAGAAACGATCGCCTCGAAAGCCTTCGATGGCATCGAAGTCGCTCTTGCTCTGCGCGAGCAAGCCAACATAGCTGCGCATCAGTGTGCTGGGCGGCAGTCCGCCGCGGCAAGGCCACTGGGCATCCAGGCGTTTGAACAGAGGATCGAGGCGCTTGAGGTGATGACCGACAAGGGCCAGACCGGCCACCGGCGTCAGGTCATAGTCGAGTTGCTTGACGCGAAATCCAAACCCCATGCCATACCCCGGAACGTTCACCCGCTGGGTGAGAAGACAAAGGGGTCATTTTATCGAATAAACCATTATGCATCAACAACTTATGAAAATTCCGCATGCCCGAGCTCACGGATTCAGGAATCCGATCAACTGTTTCAGTATTCGACAATCGGTAACCAAATACACCGGAAGGGCTTCCGCATACTCTGGTTTGTATTTTCTGCTGATGGCTTAAATCACTGTGATCAATAAACCCCGAGGAAAGCGATGAAACAACGCCGAGATTTTCTCAAGGCGGCCGGTGCGGCGGGTGCCGGCCTGACGCTACCAGCCTGGGCCCAGGCGGCCGGTCTGTTCGATATCCCAACCCCCCAGCTCCCGAGCGGTGACGTGGCGGAATCCGTTCTGCACGCCTTGCCCGGCAAGAGGCCGCTGATCAAGCGCACCTATCGGCCCGCCAATTATGAAACGCCGGTGGAGTATTTCAACGAGGCCCTGACGCCGAATGATGCCTTTTTCGTGCGCTGGCATCTGGCCGACATACCCCAGGCTCCGGACGAGAACAGCTGGAAACTCAAGATTGGCGGGGATGCCGCGAATACCCCGGTGGAGTTTTCCATGCAGGATTTGAAAACCCAGTTCGAACAGGTCGAACTGGCCGCGCTGTGCCTGTGTTCGGGCAACCGGCGCGGCTTTTTCGAGCCCCATGTGCCAGGTGTGGAATGGAGTTACGGCGCCATGGGCAATGCGCGCTGGAAGGGGGTGCGCCTGAAGGACGTGCTGGCCAAGGCTGGAGTGAAGAAGGAGGCCATCGAAGTGTCCTTGAACGGCGCCGACAAGGGCTCGCTGGACAAGACGCCGGACTTCATCAAGAGCCTGCCGGTATGGAAGGCGCTGGACGACAACACCATCCTGGCCTGGGAGATGAACGGCCAGCCCCTGCCGGTGTACAACGGCTATCCGCTGCGCCTGGTGGTGCCGGGCTGGACGGCAACTTACTGGGTCAAGATGATCGATGAAATCCAGGTCGTCTCCAAACCGTGGAGCGGGTTCTGGATGAACCCGGCCTACCGCGTGCCGCTGGGCAAATTCCCGGCCATCGATCGTTTCGTCTCGCAGGAAAGCCCGGGCGGCAGCAACACCCCGATCACCAGCATCGTGGTCAATTCCCTGTTCACCAACATCCAGCCCGGGGCGAAGCTGGCCGCCGGACGCACGCACGAGCTCAAGGGCATCGCGTGGGACGACGGCCGCGGCATCGTGCTGGTGGAGGTGTCGGAAGACGGCGGCCGCAGCTGGCGCGACGCCCGGCTCGGGCAGGACCTGGGCAAATACTCCTGGCGCCAGTTCAGCTATCCCTACACCCCGCGCAAAAAAGGGGCGGCCAGCGTGATGGCGCGCGCCACCAACGCGGCCGGCAGCACCCAGACCTTCAGCCTGATCTGGAACCCTGCCGGCTACAACCACAACGTGGTGCAGAAGGTCGACCTGCACATTGCCTGAGGAATGAAGCGATGAAACTCCGACACATGATTGCCGTTCCCGGCCTGCTGCTGGCCTGCCTCGGCGCGGCCGCGGCCGACGAATCGCGCGTGCAACTCGCCCCCGGCGCCGGCAAGGACCTGGTGGCCGCCAATTGCGTGATGTGCCACAGCTTGGACTACATCCGGATGAATTCGCCCTTCCTCGATGAAAAGGGCTGGACCGCCACGATGAACAAGATGGTCAAAGTCATGGGCGCCCCGATCAAGGAGGAGGACCAGAAAGCCATCATCGCCTATCTGGTGGCGCAGTACGGGAAGAAGTGATCCGCTTCGCGCCGCTCACGCAGCAAACCTGTTGCGCCAATGCAGCTATGGGCGAGCGGGGTTTGCGGTGAGGCGGGCACAGTGCTTCAATGAAAAGAGCCGGTCGAGGACCGGCCCTTTTTTTTACTCGCCATGTGGAATCTCACCGGCCCCATCCAGCACATCAGCAACTACCACGCTGAGCTCACGCGCGTCCGACGTGACCTGCATGCCCATCCTGAACTCGGTTTCGCGGAGCATCGCACGGCGCAATTCGTCGCGACTGAACTGAGCCGCTATGGCGCGGACGAGGTCCACGCCGGCATCGGCCGCACTGGAGTGGTCGGCGTGATCCGGGGGCGCCTGGACGCGAAACCCTGCCCGGATGTACCCGAGGGCGCAGCCGCCGAGTCCTGCGTGCGCGCCGTCGGCCTGCGGGCCGACATGGACGCCCTGCCCATCAAGGAAGACAACGACTTTCCCTGGCGCTCCAGCAAGGGTGGGGTGATGCACGCCTGCGGCCACGACGGCCACACCGCCATGCTGCTGGGCGCGGCCCGCTACCTGGCCGCCACGCGCAACTTCGCCGGCACCGTGCACTGCATCTTCCAGCCCGGCGAGGAGGGCCTGGGTGGGGCCAAGGCGATGATGGACGACGGCCTGTTCGAGCGCTTCCCGACCGACTGGGTGTTCAGCATGCACAACTGGCCGGCCTTGCCACCCGGGCGCATTGGCCTCACACCCGGCCCGATGATGGCGGCGGCCGACCGCATCACCATCAAGGTCACCGCCGAAGGCGGGCACGGCGCGCACCCCTATATGACCATCGACCCGGTGCTGGTGTCGGCCCACATCATCACCGCGGTGCAGAGCATCGTCGCCCGCAACGTCAACCCGCTCGACGAAGCCGTGGTCAGCATCTGCGCCATGCAGGGCGGCGACCTGTCCGCCATGAGCGTGATTCCGCGCCAGGTCACTCTGGTGGGCACGGTACGCACCTTTCGCGCCGAGGTGCAGGCGCTGGTGGAAAAGCGCCTCGGCCGCATCGTGCAATCAGTCGCGCAGGCCTTCGGCGCCAGTGCCGAGTTGCACTACGAACGCATCTACCCCGCCACCATCAACACGCCGCAAGTCGCGCATTACGCCGCCGAAGTGGCCGCCGAGTTGGTGGGCGACGCCGCCGTGGTGCGCGACCTGCCACCCAGCATGGGCGCCGAAGACTTCGCCTTCATGCTGCAGGCCCGGCCTGGCGCCTACCTGCGGCTGGGCCAGGGCTGCGAGGCCGGCGGCTTCCTGCACACCCCGCGCTACGATTTCAACGACGCGGTGCTGCCGCTCGGCGCCGCGCTCTATGCCCGCCTGGCGGAACGGGCCTTGAGCCAGGTGGCGGGGACGATGCTGTGATCATGCTTGCGGTTCACTGCCACAGCCTCTAGGCTGCGCCGAATCAGTCCGGGGAATTTCCCTGCGGCAAGCTGCACCTGACCCAAAGGAAACACCATGAGCTTGATCGGTTTTCTCATCATCGGCATCATCGCCGGCTGGTTGGCAGGAAAAATCACCAAAGGCAGCGGCTTTGGCCTCCTGGGCGACTTGGTGGTCGGCGTCGTTGGCGCCTTCCTCGGCGGCTTTCTCTTCCGCCTGCTGGGCTTGTTCCCCGGCGGCGGCATCCTCCCCAGCCTCATCGTCGCCACCTTGGGTGCCATCGTGCTGCTGTTCCTGATCCGGCTGGTCAAGCGCGCCTGAACACCCTTGCGGGTGACGGTTCGCGTCACCCGCAGACCAAAAACGTCTCACCTTGCCGCAGGCTGGCAGGCTGCTCAGCTCGCTACCCGGTGTTGTTCAGCCCAGCGTCACCCGCGCAAATTTGCGTTTGCCCACCTGCAGCACCACGGTGCCGGCACCAAGTTTCAGCGCGCGGTCTTCGGCTACGGCACCGTCCACGCGCACGCCGCGCTGCTCGATCATGCGCAGGGCCTCGGCGGTGGAGGGCACCAGCCCGGCCTGTTTCAGCGCGGCTGGCAGGCTCAGGCCGTCTGCGGGCAGGCTGAGCTGCAATTCGGGAATGTCGTCCGGCACGCCGCCGCGGGCGCGCAACTCGAAGTCGGCCTGCGCGGCGTCGGCAGCCGCGACGCTGTGGAAGCGGGCGACGATCTCGCGTGCGAGCATCACCTTGGCGTCTTTCGGGTTACGACCGGCGTCCACCTCGGCCTCGAGCGCGGCGATCTCCTCCAACGGCCGGAACGACAGCAGCTCGAAATAGCGCCACATCAGCACGTCGCTGATGGACAGCAGCTTGGCGAACATGGTCGCGGGCGGCTCCTGAATGCCGATGTAATTCCCTTTTGACTTGGACATCTTCTCCACGCCGTCCAGCCCCTCCAGCAGCGGCATGGTCAGGATGCATTGCGGCTCCTGGCCGTATTCCTTTTGCAACTCGCGTCCGACCAGCAGGTTGAACTTCTGGTCGGTGCCGCCGAGTTCCAGATCACTTTTGAGCGCGACCGAGTCGTAACCCTGCATCAATGGGTAGAGCAGTTCGTGCATGGCGATGGGTATGCCCGCCTTGTGGCGCTGGGTGAAGTCGTCGCGTTCCAGCATCCGCGCCAGGGTGTACTTGGCGGCGAGGCGAATCATGCCGTCGGCTCCCAGCGGTTCGCTCCACTCGGAGTTGTAGCGAACCTCGGTTTTCTGGGGGTCGAGCACCAGGCTGGCCTGGGCGTAATAGGTTTCGGCGTTGATCTTGATCTGCTCGATGGTCAGCGGCGGGCGCGTGGCGTTGCGCCCGGACGGGTCGCCGATGCGCGAGGTGAAATCGCCGATCAGAAAAATGACCGTATGGCCCAGATCTTGCAACTGCCGAAGCTTGTTGAGAACGACGGTGTGGCCGATGTGGATGTCCGGCGCCGTGGGGTCGAGACCGAGCTTGATGCGCAGCGGCTGACCGGTGGCGGCGCTGCGATTGAGCTTGGCGACCCAGTCGGCTTCCACCAGCAGTTCGGCGCAGCCGCGTTTGGTCACGGCCAGGGCTTGTCGCACCGCCTGGGCCTGTGCCGGGTTCAAAGGCGGCGCCAGAGATGCGCGAGTGGTGGGGCGGGACGGGGAGGCGCCCTGTGGGGCGTCAGGTTTGTGAGCAAAGGAATCAGCCATGGACTTATGTGGATTTTCGCGTGAAACGGCTGTTAAACTCGGCGCCGCCCTGCAGCTTGGCTCTCGTGAGCACACGCAACATCGCGCAGGCCTTGCAGTGTATTGGAGCCGCATCTGGCGGCCTGCTCCACCCGCTGCGGCGGAGAACGGCTTGAACCGGCAGTCGTCCGGCATCGTCCGCCGTTTCATGGCGCGGTGCGCTCCACCCCCTTCGCCCTGGTTGGCTGATGCCGACCGGTTGTTCCGCCACTCGACATTCAAGGAGTGCGCATGAGTTTTATCGCGAAAACATCGGCCCAGCTACGCGCTGGCGTGCTTCAGCTGCGTGAAGCGGTCGAAGGTCACCCTGGACGCGTCACCGCCGCCGTGGGATCAGTCCTGCTCCTGACCAGCGCCACCGCGTTCGGCCTGGCCGAATACGGCCCCCAGCCCCAGTTGCCGCCCGCCACCACGTTGACCGTGCCGCTGTCGCTCGACCTCACGCCGCAGGCGCAGGCGCTCGAAGACCAGCCCCAATCGGTTTACGCCACGGCCTATGTCCAGGCTGGCGACACCGTGGAATCGCTGCTGCGCCGCCTGCAGGTCACGGACCCGGCCCAGCTGCGCCAGCTTGCCGCCAATGCCGAACTGCACGCCCTGCTCGGAGAGCCGGGACATGTGGTCACGGCCCAGGTGAACAGCCTGGGCGAACTGGTGCGCTTGCAGGCGCGTCTGCCGCAGGTGGCCAAGGCGCTGACGGCGAAGGGCCAATCCCCTGCTGCCCACAGCGCAAACTTGGCGCCGGCTCAGCCAGCGGAGCAGCCCTGGCGCCTGCTGACGCTGGTGTCGCAGCCGGACGGCGTTTTCCAGAGCGAGGTCACGCAACACACCGCGCAGGCGCAGTTGCGCATGGCCACCGGCATGGTCCAGAGCACCCTCTTCGCCGCGGCCGACGCCGCCGACATGCCCGATTCCGTCGCCACGCAAATGGTGAACCTGTTCGCCGGAGAGGTGAACTTCCGGCGCGACCTGCGCCCGGGCGACCGCTTCACCGTGGCCTACCGCGTGTATGAAGCCCAGGGGCAGGTGCTGCGCGTGGGGCGCATCGTCTCGGCCGAAATCATCAACCAGGGGCATGTGCATTCCGCCGTGTGGTTCAACCCGCCCGGTCGCCCGCAGGCCGCCGGTTACTACAACCCCAAGGGGGGCAGTCTGGCGCGCGCTTTTCTGCTGTCGCCACTGCCGTATGACCGCCTGACCTCGCCTTACGGCTGGCGCATCAGCCCCATCTTCCACAAGCCGGAATTCCACAAGGGCATCGACCTGGCCATTCCGGTGGGCACGCCGGTGAAAACCATTGCCGACGGCCGCGTGGTCTACGCCGGCTGGGGTACGGGCTACGGCAAGTATGTGAAGGTGGTGCATCCCGACGGGTTCGCCACCATCTACTCGCATCTGAGCAAGTTCGAGGTGCATGTGGGCGAGCAGGTGAAGCAGGGCGAAGTGGTGGCGCTGTCGGGCAACACCGGCTGGTCCACCGGGCCGCACCTCTATTTCCAGTTTTTCGTCAACGGCACCCCGGTCAATCCGCTGACCATTGCGCATTACTCGCCCAAGGGCACGCCGGTTCCCGCCGCCTTGCGCACCGAATTCTTCGCCCAGACCGCCACACCGCGGCAGATGCTGGCCCTGGTTCCCGGGCCTGAGGTGGCCAGCGTGAATGCCTCGGGCACGCCAGGCGCGCGCGGCACCAGCCAGCAACAGGGGTGAAGCCGATGACTCGCCTGCCGTCCCCGCAGACGTTCCGTGCTCGCTTGCACGCCATGCGCGCGGAACTCGCCCAATCCAGCCGCGCTGCGCGCGATGTCTTGCAGGCCCATCCCCGGCGCGTGGCGCTGGCCGTGGGCCTGGCGCTGATGGGCAGCGGCATCGCTGCCTACGCCATCGCTCCCGGCACACCCGACCCGGCGCTCAGCCCGCAAACCACCCTGACCATCGCCCTGCAGACCGATGCCGCGTCTCAGGCGCAGGCGCTGGACGATCAGCCGGTCGTGCTCTACCGCACGACCCAAGCCAACCGCAGCGATACGGTGCAGACCCTGCTCAAACGCCTGGGCGTGACCGACCCGGCCACCTTGCGCCAACTCAGCGCCGACAGCCAGATGCGCAGCCTGGTGCTGAGCAATACCGGCGCCGAAATTTCAGCCCAGGTCGACAGCGCCGGGCAGCTTCGCCAACTGCAGGGCAATCTAGCCTTGGCGCCGCCGCAACGAACAGCGGCAGACGCGCCGTCTACCAAGGCGTCCCCCAAAGGGGTGCAGGCTGATTCGGCCGCCCCGGCCGACGCCGTTTGGCAGCGGCTGACCCTGTTGCCTTCAGCCGACGGCTGGTCCAAGACCCTCACGCCGTTGGCCCTGCGGACCCAGACCCGCGTGGCCGCAGGCGAAATACGCGGCACGCTGGCCAGCGCTGCGCAAAGCGCCGACCTGCCTTCCACCGTGATGGCGCAGCTCGGACGCATCTTTGCCGACCGCCTCAACCTCAAGCGCGATCTGCGTCGCGGCGACCGCTTCGCCGTGGTCTACGAAATGCTCACGGTGGATGGCCGTCCGGTGCGTACCGGTCGAGTGCTCGCCGCCGAAATCACCAGCCGCGGCAAGAGCGTGCAGGCGCTGTGGTTCGCACCGCGCGGCGCGCCCGGGCTGGCGTCCTATTACACCCCGCAGGGCCACAGCCTCAACCGCGTGTTCCTCCCCTCGCCCATGCCAGGGGCGAAAATCACCTCCCGCTTCGGCATGCGTTTCGACCCCGTGGTCAAGCGCATGCAGCTGCATGAAGGGGTCGATTTTCAAGCCGCCGTCGGCACCCCGGTGCGCACGGTGGCCGACGGCCGCGTGGTCAAGGCGGGGCAGGAAACGGGCTACGGCAATATCGTGAAAATCGACCATCCCGGTGGTTTCGAGACGGTGTACGCCCACCTCAGCAAGCTCGATGTGCACGCCGGCCAGCAGGTCACGGCCGGCCAGATCATCGCCAAATCGGGCAACACCGGCTGGTCCACCGGAGCGCATCTGCACTTCGAATTCCAAGTCAAGGGCCAGGTGGTCGACCCCCTGAAAATGGCGCAATACGTGCCACCCAGCCAGGCTTTGCCGAGTGGCGAGCGCGCCAGCTTCATGGCCGCCACCGCCTTGCTCAGCACCCAGCTCGCGCAGGCGGCGGGCTCGGGCTCGCGTCTGGCCAGTGCCACGAAACTCGTGCCCTCGACGCAGGCCGACTGAGCACATTCGGCCGCAGCGCCCGCAACCACCCCAGGGACGCCGCTTGCATGGCCCAGCCCGCGGCTCGCAGCTCACGCAACTCATGCAGTTCACCATTGGCCTGATGTCGGGTACCTCGCTCGACGGGGTCGATGGCGTGGTGCTGCAACTGCCCAAGGTTGAGGCTGCCCCGGCCGCCCAGGCGGTGCCCGTTCCGCAACACGCCGCGCAGGTCGCCGCGTCGCCGCTGCGCGTGCTCGGCCATGCTCACCGCCCTTTCCCAGCGGCCTTGCGCACCGAGCTTGCCGCGCTGAATCAAGCGGGCGTGGACGAAATCCACCGCACCCATCTTGCCGCCGTCCAGCTCAGCACGCTGTATGCCGAGGTGGTGGCCGACTTGCTGCAGGCCACCGGCCTGCAGGCGGCGCAGATTGCCGCCATCGGCGCCCACGGCCAGACCGTGCGCCACCGGCCCGACTGCGGCTACACCGTGCAGATCAACGCCCCGGCGCTGCTGGCCGAGCGCTGCGGCATCGCCGTGGTGGCCGACTTTCGCAGCCGCGACATGGCCGCAGGTGGCCAGGGCGCGCCCTTGGTGCCGGCCTTCCACCGTGCCGTGTTCTGGCAGCCGGAGGAAGCCCTGGCCGTGCTCAATCTCGGCGGCATCGCCAACCTCACCTTGATCGACACCGAGGGTCACACGACCGGCTTCGACAGCGGCCCCGCCAACGCCCTGCTCGACGCCTGGGCGCTGCGCCACCTGGGCCTGGACTACGACGCCAACGGCACCTGGGCAGCCGGCGGAGCGGTGTTGCCGGGCCTGCTGCAGGCCTTGCTGGCCGACGCGCATTTCCAGGCCGCGCCACCGAAAAGCACCGGGCGCGACCATTTCCAGTTGCAATGGCTGGAGCAGGCCATGCACGCCGCGCCCATGGCCGAGCACGCCGCCGCGCCACGCGACGTGCAGGCCACGCTGGCCGAACTCACGGCGCAAAGCGCAGCGCAAGCCCTGCACCGTCATCTGCCTGCGGCCAAGACCCTGCTGGTGTGTGGCGGCGGCGCCTTCAACGCCGACCTCATGCGCCGGCTGCGCGCCCGGCTTCCTGGGGTCGACGTGCTGGCGTCTTCCACACGCGGCCTGCCGCCGCAGCAGGTCGAAGCGGCGGCCTTCGCCTGGCTCGCTGCGCAAACCTTGGCCGGGCTGCCGGGTAATGTGCCCGAGGTCACCGGCGCGCGCGGGTTGCGGGTTCTCGGCGCCATCTACCCGGCCTGAGCGCCAAGCTTTCGCAGCAGCGCAAACACGGCGCCGACGAAAAAGCCGCCCGAAGGCGGCTTTTCAGCGCACAAAGCGCACAAGGAAAAAACTCTGGACTCAGGTCGAGAACGACGAGCCGCAACCGCAGGTGGTGGTCGCGTTGGGGTTCTTGATGACGAACTGCGCGCCTTCCAAACCTTCCTTGTAGTCGATCTCGGCGCCGGTGAGGTATTGCAGGCTCACCGCATCGATCAGCAGGGTGACGCCGTTTTTGGCCAATTGCAGATCGTCGTCGTTCACCGCTTCGTCGAAGGTGAAGCCGTACTGGAAGCCGGAGCAGCCGCCGCCCTGCACGAACACGCGCAGCTTGAGGTCTGCGTTGCCTTCCTCGTCGATCAGTTCCTTGACCTTGGCCGCGGCGCTGTCGGTGAACAGCAGCGGGCTGGGCATCTCGGCCGCAGCGGTTGAAGGGGCAATGCTGTCTTGCATGACTGCGCTCATGGTTTTCTCCTGGATACGTTCTTATTTTAGGCCGCGACTGCCCGAGCCAGCGTGGGTGGTGTGAAAACCCGCCGCAGGCCTCGGGGCGCTTCAGGGCAGAAGCGCGAGTCCATCCAGCCCCGTGGTCTCGGCCAGGCCGAACATCAGGTTCATGTTTTGCACCGCCTGGCCCGAGGCGCCCTTGGTGAGATTGTCTTGCGTCACCAGCAGCATGGCGGTGTCGGGCGTGGGTTTGTGCACCGCCAGGCGCAACACATTGGCACCACGCACGCTGCGGGTATCTGGCGCGCTTCCTGCGGGGAGCACGTCGACGAAGGGCTCGTTCGCGTAAAAGCGCGTGTACAAATCCTGCAAATCGAGCTTTTGCCCTTCGGGCGTGAGGCGCGCATACAGGGTGCTGTGCATGCCGCGAATCATCGGCACCAGGTGCGGCACGAACAGGCAGTTCAGGCTGGCGTCGGCGTCGGCCAGGCCGGCGATGCGGCGCAGTTCCTGATTGATTTCCGGCCCGTGGCGATGGCCCTTCACCCCATAGGCCCTGAAATTGTCGGCGGCCTCGGCGAACAAGTTGCCCAGTTCCGCCTTGCGCCCAGCGCCCGAGACGCCTGACGCGCAATTGGCGATGAGGTGCGCGCCGTCCACCAGCCCCGCCGTGCGCAACAGCGGGGCGAAGCCGATCTGCGCCGTGGTGGGGTAGCAACCCGGGTTGGCGACGATGCGCGCCTTGCGGATGGCATCGCGGTTGAGTTCGGGCAGGCCGTAAACGGCTTCGGCCAGCAAATCCGGGCAAGCGTGCGGCATGCCGTACCAATGTTCGAACGCGGCGGTGTCACGCAGGCGGAAGTCGGCTGCCAGATCGATGATGCGCACCCCGGCGCCCAGCAGGCTGTGCGCCTGGTTCATGGCCACGCCGTGCGGGGTGGCGAAGAACACCAGGTCGCACTGCGCCAGCGGTGCCTCGTCGGGAGTTGAAAAGCGCAGATCGGTATGGCCGCGCAGGCTGGGGAACATGTCGGCCACGGGCTGGCCGGCTTCCTTGCGCGAGGTGATGGCGAGCAGCTCGGCTTGCGGGTGGCGCAGCAGCAGGCGCAGCAATTCCACACCCGTGTAGCCCGTGCCGCCAACGATTCCGATCCGCACCGCGCCCATCCCATCACCTCCACATGTCGAGGGCTGTCATGGTAATGGGCGGCGGCGGACGCCGCACCGGGCTCAAATCTGTGTGCTGCCAGGTTTGTGGAATTCACTCGGCGCCGGACGATTCAAGTTCTTGGGTTCGCTCGCGGCCGGAACGAAAACATGGCAAGCATGAAAAAGCCCGTCTCATGGACGGGCTTTTCTGGATCGAGGCGATGAAACTTGGCGCCTCGATCGTTCCGGGCTTGCTGCTTAGCGCTTGGAGAACTGCTTGCGACGACGCGCGCCGTGCAGGCCAACTTTCTTGCGCTCCACCTCGCGGGCGTCGCGGGTGACGAAACCGGCGTTCGACAGGGCCGACTTGAGCGCCGCGTCGTAGTCGATCAGCGCGCGGGTGATGCCGTGGCGCACCGCGCCGGCCTGGCCGGACTCGCCGCCACCGCGCACATTCACCTTGATGTCGAACAGCGCTTCGTTTTGCGTCAGCACCAGCGGCTGCTTGACCACCATGATGGAGGTCTGGCGACCGAAATACTCTTGCAGCGCCAGGCCGTTCACGGTGATGTTGCCGTTGCCTTTTTTCATGAACACGCGGGCCACAGAACTCTTGCGGCGGCCGGTGCCGTAATTCCAATCTCCAATCATGGCCGCTCCTTAAAGGTCCAGGCTCTTGGGCTGCTGCGCGGTGTGCGGATGTTCCGCCTCGGCATAGACCTTGAGTTTCTTGATCATGGCATAGCCCAGCGGGCCCTTGGGCAGCATGCCCTTGACCGCCAACTGCAGGGCGCGGCCGGGGTGCTTGGCCTGCATGTCCTTGAAGCGAGTGGCGTAGATGCCGCCGGGGTAACCGGTGTGGCGGTAATAAATCTTGTCTTCCGCTTTGTTGCCGGTGACGCGCAACTTGGCGGTGTTGACGACGATGATGAAGTCGCCGGTGTCGACGTGAGGCGTATAAATGGGTTTGTGCTTGCCGCGAAGACGACGTGCCACTTCGCTGGCGACACGGCCGAGGACTTTGTCCGTCGCGTCAATCACAAACCACTCATGCGTCACTTCGGCCGGTTTGGCGCTGAAGGTTTTCATGGATGTGGGTTCATTCACTGGGTTGTGGCGCTTTTGTCCTGCTCGGATGCTGCGGCAGGCTCTCTCACAGGGTCTTCGGGTTTCTTGGGAACTGATCCATGCTGCACTGGCGGATTCCGGAGAGGGCGGATTCTGCGTGAATTCTGCGGGTCGTGCGGCATGGCCCTGGGGCCATGGCTCCGGCGGCCGAAAAAACCGGAACTGCGTATTCTAAGCTGGAAACCGCTGCCCAGGGGGGAACTGACGCTGGCGTTGCCTGCGCCGGCGGCTGGTCGCTGCCGCAGCGGTATTCAGGTCTTCATGGAGGCAATGCCGTTGCGCGCATCCAGCAGGGCGATGCGCGGGCGGAAGATACGCGCCGTGGCGTCGTCCAGCGGGCCGTAGGTGCAAATGATGATGAGCAGGTCGCCAATGGCGGCGTGGCGCGCCGCCGAGCCACTCAATGATGCGCCCGCTGCCGGCGGCCTCGGCGATGGCGTAGGCGCTCAGGCGTGCGCCGTTGGTCACGTTGTAAATCTCGATCTGCTCGCCGGGGATGATGTCGCAGGCGTCCAGCAGCGCCTGGTCGATGCCGCAAGAGCCCTTGTCGCGCAGATCGGCCCCGGTGAGTGTGGCGCGGTGAATTTTTTGGCGCGCAACATCACCCGGGCGGGAACTGCGGTCGGTGCGGTGGAAAGGAGCATGGCAGAGGGGAAATGGCCGAAGCAGACGGGGCGGAGCAGCGGCAAGCCCCTGAGAAGCGTCGATTGGCGGAACGGCGACCATCCGAGGACGCCCGCTCGTGCATAGCCCTCGGACTTGCATTCCGCCGTAACAAGCCTATATTTGGTGCATTGCAACATATCGAGGCTTCGCATCACCGAAGCGAACGCATGATGCCCATCCATGAGCAGGTCCCTTTGGCGCAACCCGACTTGCCGCCTGATGCCGATGTGCAGGTTCTGCCGTATTTCAACCAGCAAGGCCAAGCGACGGTTCCCATCCGTGCAATTGGCATGGAGCACTTGGCTGAACTGCGGGCGCATTTCCTGGCGCTGGGAGAGGACGATCGCTATCTGCGCTTCGGCTACGCCGCGAGCGACACGCAAATTTGCGCCTACATCGACCGCATCGATTTCGTTCGCGATGAAATCTTCGGCGTCTCCAGCCGCAAGCTGGAACTGATCGCGGTGGCGCACATTGCCATTTCCTGCGACCCGGCGCGGCCCTCCCAGGCCGAGATCGGCGTGTCGGTGCTGCAAAGCGGACGTGGCAAGGGCATCGGCACGCGCTTGTTTCAACGCGCGGCGATGTTCGCACGCAACCGCGGCATCGAAACCCTCACCATGCAATGCCTGACGCAGAACGCGGCGATGATGCGCATCGCCCGCCGCGCCGGCATGGAGGTGCATGTGGCCGGCAGCGAAACCGAGGCCTGCCTCAAGGTGCCGCACCACAGCGTGTTCAGTCATCTGGACGAATGGGTGGAAAACGCCACGGGCCAGATCGACTTCGCCATCAAGCTCGGCCTGCATCGCCCGCAGCCGGCTTGAAGCCAGAGCCTCTTTCAGGGTTGTTCTAAAGGGCAATGCCTGCATAGGGCTTGATCTGGGCCAGCACGAAGCTGGACTTCACGTCTTCCACGCTCTCGTGCTTGAGCAGGGTCTGCAGCACGAAATGGGCGTAATGCTCCATGTCCTGCACATGCACCCGCAGCAGGTAGTCCATCTCCCCGGTCAGCGCCAGGCATTCCACCACCTCGGGCCAGGTTTCCACCGCGGCACGGAAGCTTTCCAGCGGCGCGCGCTGGCTTTCGGCGCGGTGCTTTTCCAGGCGCACGCTGAGCATGGCGCTCAGATCCAGGCCCAGCCTGCGCGCATCCACCGCGGCGTGGTAGCCCTGGATGATGCCCGTTTGCTCCATGCGCCTGACGCGGCGCTGCACCGCCGACGCAGACAGCCCGACCTGTTCGGCCAACTGCTCCTGCGTCAAACGCGCGTCCCGCTGCAGCAGATTGAGCAGGTTGCGATCGATACGGTCGAGGGTATCCAGGCTGGTGGCTTGCATGATGCATGTGTGCTTTGTGGTTAACGCGCAGATTATTCGCGCATATTCGCCAGAATAAGCCAAAGAACGCCAGAAAAATGCGCCTGGGCCAGCTTACAGTGCATAGCACAAAACAAACGGATTCACGGAGATTCGCATGACCGCTGCGACTGCAAGCAACCCGATGGGTACCGACGGCTTCGAGTTCGTCGAATACACCGCGCCCGAGCCCGAAAAGCTAGGCGCGCTGTTCGCCCAACTCGGCTTCAAGGCCATCGCCCGCCACCGGCACAAAAACGTCACGTTGTGGCGCCAGGGCGGCATCAACTTCATCGTCAACGCCGAGCCTGATTCCTTCGCCCAGCGCTTCGCCCGCTTGCACGGGCCGAGCATCTGCGCCATCGCCTTTCGCGTGGACGACGCAGCCGCCGCCTACAAGCGCGCACTGGACCTTGGCGCCTGGGGCTTCGACGCCCACAGCGGGCCGATGGAGTTGAACATCCCGGCCATCAAAGGCATCGGCGACAGCGTCATTTACTTCGTCGACCGCTGGCGCGGCAAGGACGGACGCCAGGGCGGCATTGGCGATATTTCCATCTACGACGTGGACTTCGTGCCACTGGATGGCGCCTCGGCCGAACACGCTGGCGCGGGGCTGATCGAGATCGATCACCTGACCCACAACGTGCACCGCGGCCGCATGGGCGAATGGGCCGACTTCTACACGCGCCTGTTCAACTTCCGCGAGATTCGCTACTTCGACATCGAGGGCCGGGTCACCGGCGTGAAAAGCAAGGCCATGACCAGCCCCTGCGGCAAGATCCGCATCCCCATCAACGAGGAAGGCCAGGAGAAGGCCGGCCAGATCCAGGAGTATCTGGACCTCTATCACGGCGAGGGCATCCAGCACATCGCCCTGGCCAGCGACGACATCTACGCCACGGTGGAAGGCCTGCGTGCCGCCGGCGTGCAGTTCCTCGACACCCCCGACACCTATTACGAACTGCTCGACAAGCGCCTGCCCGGCCACGGCGAGCGCGTCGACCGCCTGCGCGCCGACCGCATCCTGCTCGACGGCACCACGCAGCCCGACAAGCGCCTGCTGCTGCAAATCTTCACCCAGACCGTGATCGGCCCGATCTTTTTCGAGATCATCCAGCGCAAGGGCGATCAGGGCTTCGGCGAAGGCAACTTCAAGGCCCTGTTCGAGAGCATCGAACTCGACCAGATGCGGCGTGGCGTGCTGCCAAGTGCCGCATAATCAATTCGCCAAAACATCAACGGCAAACAACAAGGAGACATGCATGGCGAAGATCGAAACCTGGCGGCGCCTTGCCGCCAGGGTGGCGGCCGCCTTGGCTGCTGGACTCGCGTTCACCGCGTTGACAGCCGCCGCTGCCGAACCCAGCTCCACCAGTTCCACTCTGAGCCGCGTCGAGAAAAGCGGGGTGCTGCGCGTGTGCACCACCGGCGACTATCGCCCTTTTACCGACCTGCAGCCGGATGGAAGCTACGTCGGCATCGACATCGATCAGGCGCATCTGCTGGCCAAGGCTTTGGGGGTCAAGGTTGATTTCGTCAAGACCACCTGGCCAACACTGATGCAGGATTTCACCGCCGGCAAATGCGACATCGCGATGGGTGGCATCTCGGTCACCCTGGCGCGGCAGAAAGTGGCGGCCTTCAGCACGCACTACATGGTGGACGGCAAGACGCCGATTGCGCGCTGCGCCGACGCGGACAAGTACCAGACCCTGCAGCAGATCGACCAACCCGATGTGCGCGTGATCGTGAATCCGGGTGGAACCAACTTTCAGTTCGCCAAAGACCATTTGCAGCACGCCGAGGTCATCGTCTATCCGGACAACACCACCATCTTTCAGCAACTCGTCGATGGCAAGGCCGATGTGATGGTGACGGATGGAACCGAGACCCTGTTGCAACACAAACTGCATCCGCAGTTGTGCCCTGTCAACCCCAACCATCCGCTCACCTATGGCGAGAAGGCCTACCTGATTGCAGGCAACGATCTTCCCTTTCAGGACTTCGTCGACCAATGGTTGAACCTCGAAATTCGCTCCGGCGAATTCAAAACCGTGGTCGACAAATGGCTCGGCTGAAGGTGTGAATCAGCATGAAAACCTCGTCAGCGCGTGACCAAGTCGCAGCCGCAGCCACGCCCGTGATCTATGGCGAGGCCAGCATCACGCCGCGGGGCGACTATGCCCAGGCCCATGCGGACTACACCTGCGATCAGCACTGGGAGCGCTACACGCCGGCCGAGCATGCGCTGTTCGCGCGGCTTTACGCGCGGCAGATGGCGCTGGTGCCTGGACGAGCTTGCGAGGAGTTTTTGCACGCCCTCGGGCATCTGGCCGCGGCCGACGGCATTCCGCGGTTTGCCGACATCACCCTGCGACTGCGCGCAGCCACGGGCTGGGAGATCGTGGCGGTTCCCGGGCTGATTCCCGAGCATGCGTTTTTCCGTCTGCTCAGCAGCCGGCGTTTCCCGGTGACGGTGTGGCTGCGCAAGCCCGAGGAGTTCGACTACATCGTCGAGCCCGACTTGTTTCACGACCTGTTCGGCCATGTGCCGCTGCTGTTCGAGCCGGCCTTCGCCGACTACATGCAGGCCTTCGGCGCCGGCGGTCTCAAGGCCGAGGGCTTGCACGCCTTGCAATACCTCGCGCGGCTGTATTGGTACACGGTGGAGTTCGGCCTGATGCGCTCGGCGCAGGGTCTGCGCATTTACGGCGCGGGCATTTTGTCGTCGGGCGGCGAGGTGGAGTACAGCCTGCACAGCCCGAAGCCACGGCGCCTGCCGTTCGATGTGCCGCGGCTGTTGCGCAGCCGCTATCGCATCGACGACTACCAGGCCACGTATTTCGTCATCGACAGCTTCGCGCAGTTGTTCGACGCCACCGCGCCGGATTTCACGCCGCTGTACTTGCGGGCCGCGTCCCAGCCCGACATTGCCCCCGGCACGGTGCTGCCGGGCGAGCACGACATCGCGCCGGATGCTGGCGCCTCTCAAGGAAGCGAAGGGCCGCTCCCGAGTTTTCTTGACCCCCTCGGGGGGAGTCCGCTTGCGGACTGATGGGGGCGCTCTCAAGGAAACGAAGGGCCGCTCCCAGCCAGTCGGGCCAAGCCTGTTCACGCCAGGGCTGCAGCCAGATGAAGGCGCGCATTTGCAAGCCCGTCTCCACCAGCCAGACACGCCAGAGGGCCGTGGCGGGGCAAGCTGGCGCCTCGTGGCGGGCATACCGGCCTGCGGCAGGACATTGCAGGCCGCGGTGTGCGGCAGGTAGCCGGCGGCGGCGGGCAGGCCGAGCGGGACCAGCAGCAGCGCAAGCCCGGGGTGTCCGAACCAAGCCAACACCCCACCAGAACCAGCAGCGCGGCGAGCTGCGCAAGCAGGAGATCACGCAGCCAGCGGGCGGTCATGGATGGAGGTTCATGCGGGGTTGTGTTGAGTCTGCGCCGGAATTCAAGCGTGCTGCATCGGCCATTTCATCGGCCACGGATCAGCGCTTCATCAGCGCCATCAGGCGCGTGAAGGTTTTGCCATACGGCGGGCGGATCAGCGCGGTGCCGGCCAGGCGCGGCTGGCGCAGCACTGGCTTGAGTTTGCTGAGGGTGTCGAAGCCCCAGCGGCCGTGGTAATGGCCCATGCCGGAATGGCCGACGCCGCCGAAGGGTAGATCGTCCTGCGCCACGTGCATGAGCACATCGTTCACCGTCACGCCGCCGGCATGGGTGGTGCGCAGGGCGCGGGCGATGCGGCGCTTGTCGCGGTCGAACCAGTAGAGCGCCAGCGGGCGTGGGCCGGCGTTGACATGGGCGATGGCCTGTTCCACCGTGTCGTAGGGCAACACCGGCAGCCAGGGGCCGAAGATCTCCTCCTGCATCAGCGCGATGTCGAGCGGCGGGTCGATGAACAGCGTGGGCGCGAGGCGATGCCGCAAGTCCATGCGCTGCGCGCCGTCGAACAGCGCATGCGGCTTGACCCCGGCGGCGCGCGCTTGCACCAGCAGGCTGGTGAGCCGGCTGTAGTGGCGCAGGTCGACGATGCTGCAGTAGTCCGGGCTGTCGAGGCCTGCGGGGTAGAGGCGGCGTGCCGCCCTTTCGCAGGCGGCGACGAAGGCGTCCAGCTCGGCGCGCGGCACCAGCACATAGTCGGGCGCAACGCAGGTTTGCCCTGCGTTCACCAGTTTACCGTAGACGATGCGCTCGGCGGCCAGGGCGAGGTCGCATCCGGGCGCCAGCACCGCGGGCGACTTGCCGCCCAGCTCCAGCGTCACCGGCACCAGATTGGCGCTGGCTGCGGCCATGACGCGACGGCCGACAGCGGTGGAACCGGTGAACAGCAGGTGGTCGAAGGGCAGGGCGCTGAAGGCCGCGGCCTCGTCGGCACCGCCGGTGAAGATGGCCAGCTCGGCGGGGTCGAACGCCGCGCGCACCAGGCGCGAGAACTGGACGCCGAAGGCCGGGCTGAATTCGGAGAGCTTGACCATGGCCCGGTTGCCGGCGGCGAAGGCCGAGGCCAGCGGACCCACGGCCAGGTAGAGCGGGTAGTTCCACGGCACGATGATGCCCACCAGGCCGAGCGGTTGCGGCAGCACCTGCGCGCGAGCCGGCCAGAACCAGATGGAGGTGGACGCGCGGCGTGGGCGCATCCAGCCCGCACCGTGGCGCAGCGCATGGCGGATGGCTTCGAGCGAAGGCATGATGTCCAGCACCTGCGTCTCGGCGATGGCGCGGTGGCCGAAGTCGTCGGAGATGGCGTCGCACAGCAAGGCTTCGTGGTCCTGGATCAGGGCGGCCAGCCGCTTGAGGCGGTCGCGCCGCGCCGACCAGTCGGGATAGGGGTCTGCGCGGCTGGCCGCGTGCAAGTGCTCGTAGGCGGCGCGCAAGTCCGAGGAGAACAAAGGGGGTCTGTCCATGCCGCTTCCTCCGGTTGCGATCGGCCTTATGCTAAATCCGCCCGAAACCAGCCGCCACCCCGTGTTTGCGGCAAGTTTGCAGCACCGGGCCGCAGCACGAGTGCCAGCCGCAACCAGCAGCATTGACATTGCCTCCACCATGCCGAGCCAACCCCTGCACACGCTTTCTCTGCCGACGTCTTCCCCACCCGGGGCCACGCCTCCCCTGCCGCACTGCATGCGGCTGCTCGAACGCGGCTGGCTGTCGGCCAACAACATCGTGTTCCTTGACGACGACCACAGCGCCAGCGTGGTGGACACCGGCTATATGCTGCACGCGGCGCAGACCGTGGCATTGGTGCGGCATGCGCTGGGTGGGCGGCAGCTCGCGCGCATCGTCAACACCCATCTGCATTCCGACCACTGCGGCGGCAATGCCGCGTTGCAGGCGGCGTTCGGCGGCGCCGCGCACTGCGCCGTCACCGTGCCGGCCGGCGAACTACAGGCGGTGAACAACTGGGACGAAGACGCGCTCTCCTTTCGCTCCACCGGCCAGCAGGCCGCCGGATTCAGCGCGGCAGCCGGCATGGCGGTGGGCGACGTGCTGCAGTTGGGCGGCATGTCTTGGCAGGTGCACGCCGCGCCCGGGCACGATCCGCATGCGCTGATGCTGTTCCAGCCGGATGCGCGCCTGCTCATCAGCGGTGACGCGCTCTGGGAGCATGGCTTCGGCGTGGTCTTTCCCGAGATGGTGGGCGAGAGCGGCTTCGCGGCAACGCGCAGCACGCTGGACGCCATCGCGGCCCTCGCTCCCGCCGCAGTCATCCCCGGCCATGGCGCCGTTTTCACCGACGTGGCCGCAGCATTGGCGCGTGCGCGCTCGCGCCTCGGCGTCTTCGAGGCCAGCCCCGAGCGCCATGCCCGCCACGGCCTGCGCGTGCTGCTCAAGTTCCAGTTGCTGCAACAGCCCGAAGGCGTGGCCCGCGATGACTTGCGCGCCTGGTTTTGCGATGCCGAGCTTGTGGCGCGCGCGGCACGCCACTTCTGGCCGAACCTGACCCTGGACGCACTGTTTTCCGAAACCCTGGGCGCGTTGTTTCTGGCCAGTGCCGCAAGCCGCCGCGATCACCTGGTGTGCAACGCCGATCCGGCCTGAATCACCAGCGCATCGGATGCTGATGCGCTGGTGTCGCTGATCCAGCGGGTGCCGCTGGTGCCTTGAACCCGGCTCACTCGGCATGGCCGGCAAATCCCATCTGCTGTCCGCCCATCATGCCCAGGCGCTGGTTGGCGATGCTCCTTTGCTCGGGGCTCAGCACGGCGTAGAGATGCTTCAAGGCCTTGGTCATGGCCTCCATGCCGGTCAGGCGTTGCTGCAACAACTGCGTGCGCGCCTGCATGCGATCGGGGGCGGTTGCGTTCGCCTCCCGCAGCTTGCCGCGCATGGTTTGCATGGCCTCGGCTTGCTGCTTGGCCTGGGTGGCGAAGGCTTGCCAGGCGGGTTCCTGCGCGGCGGTGATGTTCAGCGCGGCCTTGGTGTCGGCCAGATGGCCGTCCACCATCGCCGCGGTATCACCCCAATGCCTCATGCCTTCGGCCATGCCGCGCTGACCCATGATGCCCTCGCTCATCATGCCCCCGCCCATCATGCCTCCACCCATCATGGACCCCTGCTCCATGCCGGCGGCGACGCCCGACATGCGATATGCGCCCATGCCGCCGGATTGCGCAAAGGCCGTACCGATGGCGGCGGCGGACAAGACGGCGGTGATGCCGACAATGACTTTCTGACTGCGTTTCATGGTGCTGCTCCTGTCTGAATTGAGCGAATGGTCCGCGGGACGATCCCGCCGGGCCAGATGGAAGGAAGTCCTTCGCAACGGTTCCCATTTCAGCCTCGGCATGTAAGCGCGCCATGTCAACAAAGCACTTTTTTGTATCGCACTGCGCGCAACCCTGGCGTTGACATGCTGCGTTACATTGTTTTTTCCTGAGCACCGGGCCCGCCGGCCAAAATCGGCGCATGGAAACCTCCGACCACATCCTGATCGTCGACGACGACGCCGAGATTCGCCGCCTGCTGAGTGCTTATCTGCAGAAGAACGGCTTGCGCGTGACGGCTGTTGGCGATGGGAAGGCCATGGAGCGCGCGCTGCTGGCCTCCGGCGTCGACCTGATCGTGCTCGACCTGATGCTGCCCGGCGACGACGGCCTGACCCTGTGCCGCAAGCTGCGCGCCAAGTCGGACATTCCCATCCTGATGCTGACGGCGCGCGGCGAGGAAACCGATCGCATCGTCGGCCTGGAAATGGGCGCCGACGACTATCTGCCCAAGCCCTTCAGCGCGCGCGAGTTGCTGGCGCGCATCAAGGTCATCCTGCGCCGCGCCCGCAGCCTGCCGAGCAATCTTCAGCCGGAAGAGGTGCGCCAGGTGCGCTTCGCCGACTGGACCCTCGACACCGCGCATCGCCACCTGATTTCGCCCACCGGCGTGGTGGTCGCGCTGAGCGGCGCCGAGTACCGGCTGCTGCGGGTTTTTCTGAGCCACCCGAACCGGGTGCTCAACCGTGACCAGTTGGTCGATCTGACGCAGGGCCGTGAGGCCGACCCGCTCGATCGCAGCATCGACGTGCAGGTCAGCCGCTTGCGCCAGCGCCTGGGCGACGACCCGCGCGACCCCGCCCTGATCAAGACCGTGCGCGGCGCCGGCTACGTCTTGTCGGCCCCGGTCGAGGGAATGGCTTGATGCGCCTGCTGCCGGCGTCGCTGTTCGGGCGGATGATGCTGATCCTGTTCAGCGGTCTGGTGCTTGCCCAGATCCTGAGCGCCTCGATCAATTTCGCCGAGCGCGATCGCCTGCTGTTGCGCAGCAGCGGCATGCAGTCGGCGCAGCGCATCGCCGACATCGTCAAGCTGCTCGATTCCCTCGGCCCGGCCGAGCGGCAGCGCATCATCACCATCCTCAGCGTGCCGCCGCAGGTGGTGAAGCTGGAGGCAACGCCGCGGGTGCCGCGTGCCGCGGCGCTGGACAACTCGCATGCCGCCATGTTCTCGGCCGCGCTGCATGCCGCGCTGGGCGATGCGCGGCCGCTGCGGGTTTTCGTCCGGCAGGTCGCGCCGGGTGCCAGGCCATCCGGGCTCGAGTCCGGCCGCCGGGGCATGATGGGCGAACATGCGGGCATGGCAGCGGCGATGTCGGCAGCCATGCCGGGCATGCCGGATATGCAGGCCATGAGACCCTTCATGTCATCGGGCTTGATGTTCCTGACCCAGGTGCAACTGCGCGACGGCAGTTGGGTCGCTTTCGACACCCAGCTGCCGCAAGGCCCGGCCAGCACGCCGTGGCGGCTGCTGCTGACCCTGCTGGTGCTGCTGCTGACGGTGCTCGTCCTGTCGTATGCGGCGGTGCGCTGGATGACCCGGCCGCTGGCGGTCCTGGCATCCGCCGCCGATGCCCTGGGCAAGGACATCAACCGGCCGCCGCTGCCCGAGACCGGGCCGACCGAGGTGAGGCGCGCCGCGCATGCGTTCAACATCATGCAGTCCAGCCTGGTGCGTTTCATTCAGGACCGCACCCGCATTTTCGCCGCCATGTCGCACGATCTGAAAACGCCCATCACCCGCATGCGCCTGCGCACCGAACTGCTGGAAGACGCCGACTTGCGCCAGCGCTTCGACAAGGATTTGCGCGAGATGGAATTGATGGTGACGCACACGCTGGATTTCATGCGCGGGTTTGAGCAGCCGCAAGTGGCGCGGCCGATCGACATCACGGCGCTGCTCGAAAGCCTGCAGGCGGACAACCAGGACATGCACCGCGAGGTGGCCATCGAAGGCCAGGCACTGGCCCCCTACGTCGGCGATCCCGAGCGGCTCAAACGCTGCCTCTCCAACCTGATCGACAACGCCATCCTCTACGGCAGGCAGGCGCGCATCACCGTCGAGGACAGCCCCGCGGCCCTCACTCTTCGCATCCGGGACCAGGGGCCGGGCATCGCGCCAGACGAACTCGGCAAGGTGTTCGAGCCGTTCTACCGGCTCGAAGCATCACGCAGCCGCGAGACCGGCGGCACCGGCCTGGGGCTCGGCATCGCCCGCAACATCGCGCGCGCAGCCGGTGGCAATGTGACCTTGCGCAACCACCCGGATGGCGGCCTGGAGGCCACGTTGCATCTGCCGCGCAAACCCGGCCTTCCATGAACCGCGATGGCGCCCTGTCCGCAGGCCGGTTGATCGAGTTCCCGGCGCCCGGCTGAGCGTGAGCCTGATCATCAGGCTCGAGTCTGCGCCACGGAAAAGAGCCCTGGTGGGCACCAAGGCTCAAAACCAGACGCGCCTTGAAGCCATTGGGCTCGCAGGCGAAACAATCGCGTTAAAAGGTCCGAGGTGGCTTACGGATTTTGCAATCCCGTAACCTCAACGACGACGCGACGATCTGGTTGTAGGCAGGCGATTAATTGCCTGGTAATTTTATTGCCCACGCACTGATCGGGTTTTGTTACTGGATCTTCTCCATCCTTGCCCATTGCAGTTATTTTCGCTGCGTCTATGCCGTCAACATCCACGAGATATTT
The DNA here is from genome assembly GCF_900089495.1 of Thiomonas sp. X19. Taxonomy (NCBI): domain Bacteria; kingdom Pseudomonadati; phylum Pseudomonadota; class Betaproteobacteria; order Burkholderiales; genus Thiomonas; species Thiomonas sp. X19. The sequence goes on from NZ_LT605203.1 coordinate 4,494,621, forward strand.
CTTGACGGCTTCGGCACGACGCTTTGACAACAGCATATTATAATGGTGTGCACCAATCCTGTCAGAATAGCCGGTTACGGAAATATCTGAATATTGCGCTCCTTTCAGTTTTTGTGCGAATTGATCAAGTTGCTCTTTGCCTTCGGGCATAAGCTTGGATTGATCGAAACCGAAAAATGAATCAGCCAGAAACGTAACGCGAGTCGGTTTCGGCGCAGGCGCCATCACGACTGGGGCTGCCATGATCGGTGTCGGCGCCGGTGTGCTGGCAACTGGCTCTGGCGTCATGACAACTGGTTTTGGTTCAGGCGGCGCTGGTTGTGACTCCCGGCCGAAAGGAAAAACCAAGCTGACTGAATAAACATCAACATCACCATGGTTTCCGACTGCATCATTCACGCGGTAACGCTTTGCGTCTGCGCGCAAAGAAACCCAATCATTGATTTTATATTGAGCGCCCAAGCCGAAATTGTAGCCTCCGCCATTGTTATTGGCAGTCGGTATGGTGTGAACGCTGCCTGTGCTCGAAAAGCTGTCTTGCGTTCTCGTGTACTGGCCGCCAATGAAGCCGAGAAGAGTCATGCGCGGAGTGATTGGCCAAAGCCCGACGGCATCAAGAGCCAGCCCTGAAAACTTGGCATTTCCAGATAGTGTTCCCGCAGGATTTGTGTTGGCGTTGTAGCCAAATTCACCAAGATTAAAATAACCGCCTTCTAGTGCGAAATAGTGGTTAAAGCGATAGCCCAGGAATAAATTGTATGCCGTATCCCCTTGGCTATTGTTGATTCCATTAACCCCGAAGCCTGACGCTTTAAGGCCTGAAATGATGCGCGGGTCATCGATCGATGCCCTGGAGTGGCCAATGCCTCCGATTCCATACAGATTGGGAAGCCCATCCGCGTGAGCCACTTGAAATGCAAGGCCTTCGAGGCATAACAAACCAGTCAATGCCGTGACTCTCATAAGTCTCATTTTAATTCCCCAAGAATGATTGATGCGGAGCTTTATTTCTGCTCATCAAGGAAGCGTGATGGTGGTGTTAACCATGGTCACGGATGCAACCAAACTCAAGGCCCTGCCGATCAAACTTGTCTGGATCGTCGTACCGGCTGTCGAAAATGTGATGCCCGAGTTTGAAATGATGGTCCCGGCCATGGCACTTCCGGTCGCAATCGTGGCCGCGCTGCCGACGGCCCAAAAAACATTTTTCGCCTGTGCATTGTTGATCAACAGGATCTTGGGGGCAAATGTCGGGGATCCAACCGTCAAACTGCTGGCCATCTGGAAAACCCATGTGGCATTATTATTGCCTTGGCCGTCAAGCGTCAAATTGCCTGCAGTAATCGAGAATGTTCCACCAGCAGCGGTGTAATCACCGGGCGCTAAAGTCAAATTACCAAGTTCACCAGCTCCAGGGCTAGGGCCTGGCGCCAAGGATTGCAGATAATTATAGGCAGTGCGTGCATCCGATTGTGCTTGGGTCGCGATCGCAAGGGTTTGCGTTGTTCCTGGCGCCGGGGGACCGCAATCAATGGTTCCCGTGACCTGTCCTATATTCAGGGGTGTTTCGGTATAGACGGTACCCGTGCTATCGTGGAAACCAGTGATCAGGGTGCATGCGGCCGTTGTGCCAAGATCGCCAGCAACGATGGTATTAATTCCCTGATTCGTGACTCCAGCCCCACCGCCAAATGCACCGAAAGCTGCAGCGGTTCCAAGTATGCTTGCTGAAGTGGTTGGAGGGGTCGTATTTGTCGGGGTGGTCGTGTTCGTTGGTGTGGTTGCCCCTGGAGCACCAGCGCCGCCACTCGCGGCAGGTTGAACAGATGCACCTAAAATGGGATCTTTCCCCCCGCCTCCGCCACAACCGGAGAGCAGCGTTGCGAATATCACAACGAAAAGCCATCCGGCGAAATTGAAATTAAAATGAGTCTTAATCATCGCTGTCCACCCAATGTGTTTATTGAAATAAGAAAATATTCATTATTTTCGGTCACATTTTAATTCTATTTGGAAAAAAATAATCCGTCTGTTCGGTAGAACACATAGCGGATATCGTCAGCTCACAATCATCCAAGCCGCGTTGAGCGCTTTGTCTGCGGCATTTTTGAAACAATAGGCAATCGTGTTGAATGACGGCATGATGAACTGGGTCGAGCTTGATTTGCGTGAGTTTTGTGACGCCGAGATGCGTTGCTACACGCAATATGGGCGAGCAAGTCGCAATGCAAGTGATTCCTGGCTGTCAGTGGACAGTCGGATTTGTCCCACAGCGGCCCGCTGCGAAAAATCCGCGCGGGCTGGTCAGGCAGCTCGCCGCCGTGGCATCGGCGGGGGATTTTGGCGGCCGCAAACCTGAACCTGGTCTTTGGCGGCCTTGGCACCACTGGGTGGAGCCGATGAAAAGCTCATGTCGCCACAATCGGTTGGGTCGAGGCGAGGTCCATGGCGTTGTGGATTACGCCTGTTGGACAGTCTCTGAAACGGGTTCCGCCTGGCATTCGCAGGGCTCGCCAGCCGCAGCGTGCTGCAGGTTCTGCAGGATGCCGCATGCGCTCGCCGTCTGGTTGGCCTGGCAGGTCTCGCGCAGTGCGTGCAACAGCCGCTCCAGTTGGCGCAGCGACTCGGCCTGATGGTGAATGCGGGCGATCTGCTCGTCAATCAGATGGTTGATGGCGTCGCAAGCCGATTCAGGATGCTCCTGAAAGCTGCGCAACACGCGCACATCCGGCAGGCCCATGCCCAGCGAGCGACAGTGGCGAATGAAGTTGAGCTGCACCAGGTGGTCGCTGTTGTAGTTGCGATAGCCGTTGCCCTCGCGGGCGGGCGCGTCCAGCAAGCCTTCGCGCTCGTAAAAACGCACCGTCTCCACGTCGCAGTGGCCGCGCTGCGCCAACTCGCCGATTCGCATGATGCATTCCCCTGTCGTGTAAAGGCACTTGACCCTGTAGCAGGTACAGGCTGTTCAATGATCGCACTGTTCACCGAGATCCGCCGCCATGAGCCCGCACGACCCCACCAGCACAGCGTTACGCCTGCCTGTTCAAACACCCGAACATGGCCACGCCTGTGGCCACGATCATGGTCACCACCACGGCCCTGAAGCCCATGCCCATGCCGCGGCCGATCCCTGCTGCGCCCCGGCGACGCAGGCCGACTGCCCCGCGGGGGCGTGCAAAACCAATCCGCCACCCGAAGGGACGAGCCGGGTTCGCTACCGCATCGACAAGATGGACTGCCCCACCGAGGAGCGCCTGATCCGCAACAGGCTGGAGGCCTTGCCCGGTGTCGTGCAGCTCGACTTCGACCTCCTGCAACGGGAACTCACGGTGTATCACCGTTTGGACCAGCCGCAGGAGATTGCCGCAGCGCTGAACAAGCTGGACATGGCGCCAAGCCTGCTTGAAGCCAATGCGCCGGCGTCCGTGCTTCCCCCCGCCCTCAGTCCACGGCAAAAAGGTCTGCTCGCCGTGGCTGGGGCCGCCGCCGTCGCGGCCGAGGTCATCGCCTGGTCGAGCGGACAAGAGGCCTCGTGGATGGTGATGGCGCTTGCCGCCTTGTCCGTCCTCAGCGCCGGTCTGCCCACCCTCAAAAAGGGCTGGATCGCGCTCAGGAACCTGACCCTCAACATCGACTTCCTGATGTCCATCGCCGTGGCCGGGGCCGTGGCGTTCGGCAAGTGGCCGGAAGCGGCGATGGTGGTGTTCCTGTTCGCCGCGGCCGAGGCGATCGAGGCGCTGTCGCTGGAGCGCGCCCGCAACGCGATCAGGGCGCTCACGGCCATGGCGCCGGAAACCGCCGAGGTCAAGGCTGGCGAGGCCTGGCAGACCAAGCCGGTGGCCGAGGTGGACGTCGGCAGCCGCATCCGGGTGCGCACCGGCGCGCGGGTGCCGCTGGACGCACGCGTCGCGTCCGGCCGCGCGGCGCTGAACCAGGCGCCGATCACCGGCGAAAGCCTGCCCGTGGACAAGCAAGCGGGCGACCTGCTGTATGCCGGCAGCATCGTTGCCGATGGCGTGGTGGAAGCCAGCGTCACGGCCTCGGCCGGTGACAGCACCTTGGCCCGCATCGCCCTGGCCATCCAGAGCGCGCAGTCACAGCGCGCGCCGACCCAGCGTTTCGTCGATCAATTCGCGCGCTGCTACACCCCCGCGGTGGTGGTCTTCGCCATCGCCGTGGCCATTCTCGGCCCGCTGCTGAGCGGTGGCGACTGGAATTCCTGGCTGTACGAGGCCCTGGTGATGCTGGTCATCGCCTGCCCTTGCGCCTTGGTGGTCTCCACCCCGGTCACGGTGGTCAGCGGCCTCACGGCGGCGGCCCGGCGGGGCATCCTCATCAAGGGCGGGGTTTATCTGGAAGGCGGTCGGCTGCTCAAAGCCGTGGCGCTCGACAAGACCGGCACGCTGACCCGCGGCAAGCCCGCGCTGAGCGACGCCATCCCGCTTGGCGCCATGCCCATCGCGCAGGCCTTGCAAATCGCCGCCAGCCTCGACGATCGCAGCACCCATCCGGTCGCCCAGGCGCTGGTTGCCGGCTGGCGCGAGCAGCAGCCGGGTGCCACAGTCATGCCCGTCGATGATTTCGGCGTGCTGCAAGGGCGCGGCGTCAAGGGCAGCGTCGCCGGCCAGCTCTGGCATCTGGGCAATCACCGCCTGGCCGAAGACATCGGGGTGTGTTCGGCAGCGCTGGAGGCGCGGCTTGCCATCCTGGAAAATGCCGGCAAAACCGCCATCGTGCTGTGCGACGCGGCCGGTCCGGTGGCCGTGTTTGGCGTCGCCGACACCCTCAGGCCGGAGAGCGCGCAGGCCGTTGCGGCCCTCAAGGCGCTGGGTGTCGAACCGGTCATGCTGACTGGCGACAACCCGGCCACGGCACAGGCGATTGCCGCCCAGCTCGGCATCAAGGATGCGCGCGGCAATCTGCTGCCGCAGGACAAGCAGGCCGCCGTTGCCGAACTGCATGCGCGCTACGGTTCCGTCGGCATGGTCGGCGACGGCGTGAACGATGCGCCGGCGCTGGCACGCGCGAACATCGGCTTCGCCATGGGGGCGGCCGGCACCGCCACCGCGCTGGAAACCGCCGATGTCGCCATCATGGACGACGACCCGCGCAAGATCGCCGACTTCATCCGCTTGAGCCGGCGTACCGCCGCGATTCTCAAGCAGAACATCGCCCTGGCGCTGGGCATCAAGGCGGTGTTCTTTGCCTTGGCCCTGAGCGGCGTGGCGACCTTGTGGATGGCTGTGTTCGCCGACACCGGGGCCAGCCTGCTGGTGGTGTTCAACGGCATGCGATTGCTGCGCGAGACCTCGCTGCGCCAGACGCCGCGAATATGTCCACCTGGCCTCACGGTGGCGCAGCGGTCTTGACCGGCTGATCCGCATGGAGAACACGTCAATCGGGCTCAGTCGGGGTTTGCCGCAGGCATCACTGCTGCGCTGGATGACGCATCGAACAGCAGCCCGGCCTGCAGCTTGAGCAGCGCCGCCGACTGGGCGGCGTCGAAGCGTGATTGCAGCGCCTGCCGCACCGCGTCGAGCGCGCTGCGGCGGGCCAGCAGCCAGTCGGAGATGCCCGCTTCGCCCAACTGGTAGGCGCGCAGCATGCGGGCACTGGCCTGAGTCTGCACCTGCGCGGCCCGATCCATCGCCTTCACGCCCGCAGCCTGCGATTGCGCGGTCGCCAAGAGCCGCTGGAATTCGGCCAGCGTCACGGCCTGGGTGTCGCGCAAGCGCCATTGCGCGGCATCGACTTCAGCCAGTGCGGCGCGCTCGGTCGAAACCCGCGCCGGGCCGCCGAAGGGCATGGAGAACTGCAGGCCGATGATGCGTTCGCGACCGCCGCGATCGGAGCCAACGTAGGCTCCCACCGTTGGCTGCGGGGTGCGCGCGGCGGTGGCCTGCCCAGCCTTTGCCTGCGCCTGTTGCAGCGCGGCGCGGTTGCGCGCGAGGGTGACGCTGTTTTGTTCGACGAGGGCGCGCAGGGCGTCGGCCGGCTGATCGGGCAGGGCGAGCTGCGCCGTGCTCCCCGCCTGCCCGCTCAGGGTGGTGTCGCCCGCGAGCGCGGGATAGCGCGCCTCCAGCGCGGCGCGGCTGCTCGACGCCAGCCCTTGCGCCAGCAACAGCGCCGACTGCGCGCGCGCTTCCTCGGCCTGCATCTGCTCCAGTTCGAGCACGCTGGCGTCGCCCAGCGCCTTGCGGCGCTGCAAGGCCTGCACCTGCCCCTGCATCAAGCTGAGGTTCTGCTGCGCCAGTGCCGCCTCGGCCTGGGCGCGCTGCGCGGCGAACCAGGCGGCGAGCACATCGGTCAACAGCTGTTGCCGCGCGCCGACCAACCCGGCGTTGGCCGATGTGGTCAAGGCGTCCGCCAGGCGGATGTCGGCCTGCGCCTGCGAGGGCAGGCGGATCTGACGGTTGAGCAGCAACTGCCATTCGGCGTAGTTGCCGTTGTCCGGCGGGGCGTCGACGCGGCGCTGCTGCACCTGCGCCTGGCCGGTGAACTCCTGTGTGCCGGAGCGCAGCACCTGGCCGTTTTGCAAGGCGGCCTGCTGCATGGCCTGCGCCTCGTGCAGCAGGGGCGTGTCGGCCAGCAGCCGGTCGAGCTGGGCGAATTGCGGCAGCGTGGGGCGCGGCAGGGCGCTCAACTGCGGCAGCATGTCCTGCGACATCGTGGCAGGAAGCGTTTGCGCCGACGGCTTGACGGGCGAAGCAGACTGGAGCGTACCGGCCAGCGCCGGTGCCGACGTGGTGAACAGCAGCGCCAGCGCGGCCACCAGGGCGCGCAGGGCGAAGGGTTGCGAGGTGAAGTGCATCAGACGTTCTCCGTCGGGTTGGCCGCGACTTCGGCTTCGCGCTCCTTGCGCGGCAGGCCGAAGCGGGCGAACAGCAGGGGCAGCAGCACCAGGGTCAGGGCGGTGGAGCTCAGCAGCCCGCCGACCACGACGATGGCCAGCGGTTTCTGGATTTCCGAGCCCGGCCCGGTGGCCGACAGCAGTGGGATGAGGCTGAGCGCGGTGATGGTGGCGGTCATCATCACCGGCCGCAGGCGGCGCATGGAGCCTTCGCGCACCGCCTGCGGCAGTGGCAGGCCGCGCTGCAGCAACTCGTTGAAATGGCTGACCAGCACCACGCCGTTGAGCACCGCAATGCCCAGCAGGGCGATGAAGCCGACCGAGGCGGGCACCGACATGTATTGCCCGCTGGCCCACAGCGCGATCACCCCGCCCACCAGCGCGAACGGGATGTTGGCGAACACCAGCACCGATTGCCGCACCGAGCCGAAGGTGGTCATCAGCAGCACGAAGATGAGCGCCAGCGCCACCGGCACCACCAGCCCCAGGCGGGCGGCGGCGCGTTGCTGGTTCTCGAACTGGCCGCCCCATTGCAGGCGCACGCCTTCGGGCAGCTTCACCTTGGTGGCGACGGCCTGCTTGGCGTCGGCGACATAGCTCACCAGGTCGCGCCCGCTGACATTGGCCTGCACCGCGGCGAAGCGGCTGCCGTCCTCATGCGCCACCAGCACCGGGCCTTGCGTGGGCATCAGCCGGGCCAGTTGCGACAGCGGATAGGCGGTGCCGCTCGGCGCGGTGATCATGACGTGCGAGAAGGCCTGCGGATTGCTGCGCAAATCGGCGCCGCCGCGCAGCAGCAAGGGCGTGCGGCGCACGCCTTCGAGCACGATGCCCTGCGGTTGGCCCTCCACCAGTGCGCGCAGGTCTTGCTGCAGGGTGATGACGTCGAAGCCGGCGCGGCCCGCGGCGAGGCGATCGACCTGCACCGTGAGGTATTGCACGCCTTCGGGCCGCGCCGCGAGCACTTCCTGCGCGCCGGGCACGTTCTTGAGCACCTGCGCGACTTGTTGCGACAAGTCGCCGAGATGGGCGATGTCGGGGCCGAAGATTTTCACCACCAGATCGCCACGGCTTCCGGTGAGCATTTCCGACACGCGCATTTCAATCGGCTGGGTGAAGCCGAAGTTCACGCCGGGAAAGCGCTCCAGGATCTTGCGCATGGCCGCGATCACGTCGTTCTTGCTGCCGCGCCACTGCGACGCCGGTTTGAGCACGAGGAAGGTGTCGGTCTCGTTCAGCCCCATCGGGTCGAGGCCGAGGTCGTCCGAGCCGCTGCGGGCGACGATGGACTTGATCTCGGGTATCTCTTTCAGCAGCGCCTGCTGTACCCGCAGGTCGAGCGCGGCGGTTGCGCCCAGGCTGACCGAGGGCAGCTTTTGCAACTGCACGATCACGTCACCTTCATCGAGCGTGGGCATGAAGGTCTTGCCGACGCGGGTATAGGCCCAGCCCGCGGCGACCAGCGAGAGCAGCGACACCACCACCACGATGCGGCTGTGGGCGAAGCTCCAGTTCAGCACGCGCTCATAGCCCGCGGAGAGTTTGCGCACCAGCCAGGGGTCGCTGTGCGGCATGGTTTTCAATAAGAGCGACGCCATCACCGGCACGATGGTGAGCGCAATGAGCAGCGACGCGCCCAGCGCGAACACGATGGTCAGCGCCACCGGGCGGAACAGCTTGCCCTCCAGCCCTTCAAGGGTGAGCAGGGGCAGGAACACGATGGCGATGATGGCCACGCCCGCCAGCACCGGGCCGGACACTTCCGACACCCCGCGCATGATGCGTCCCAGGCGGTCGGTGGTCGCGGCGCCGGGGTTGCGGTCAGGCGCTTTTTCCGGGTCGTGGCTCATGTGGTTGACCAGGTTTTCCACCACCACCACGGCGGCGTCGACCAGCATGCCCAGCGCAATCGCCAGCCCGCCCAGGCTCATCAGGTTGGCGCTCAAACCCGCCCAGCGCATGAGGATGAACGTGGCCAGCGCCGACAGCGGCAGCGTGATGGCCACCACCAGCGCCGCGCGCCAGTTGCCGAGGAACAGCAGCAGCATCACCACCACCAGCACCACGGCCTCGCCCAACGCTTCGAGTACCGTGCCCACGGCGCGCTCGACCAACTGGCTGCGGTCATAGAACACCTGGATTTTCATGCCTTGCGGCAAGCGCGGTTCGAGTTCGGCGAGGCGCGATTTCACGCCGTGAATCACCTGCTGCGCATTCGCGCCGCGCAGGCCGAGCACGATGCCTTCCACCGCTTCGCCCTTGCCATCGGCAGTGACGATGCCGTAGCGCGTGCTGCTGTCCACGCTCACCTGCGCCACGTCGCTCACCCGCACGGGCGTGCCGCGCACGTTGGCGACGACGCTGTTGCGAATGTCGTCGGCATTGGCGAAGGCGCCTTGCACCCGCACGATGCGCGTTTCTTCACCCTCGTCCAGGCGGCCCGCGCCGTCATTGCTGTTGTTGGTCTGCAGCGCAGTGCGCAACTGGTTGAGCGACAGTCCCCAGGCCGAGAGTCTGGCCGGGTCGGGCTGCACGGCGAAGGCGCGCACGTCGCCGCCGAGCATGTTGACATCGGCCACGCCGGGCACGGTGCGCAGCGCAGGGCGGATGAGCCATTGCAGCGCGCTGCGCTTTTGCTCCAGCGTCGCATCGCCTGCGATGGTGAACATGAACAGGTCCGACAAGGGCGTGGTGATCGGTGCGAGCCCGCCCATCGCCAAGGGCGGCAGGTCGCCACGCACATTGGCCAGCGCCTCGGCCACCTGCTGCCGCGCCCAGTACACATCGGTGCCTTCGGCGAAGTCCACGGTGATGTCGGCAATGCCGTACTTCGACACCGAGCGCACGATGCGCTTGTTGGCGATGCCCAGCACCTCCTGCTCGATGGGCAGGACGATGCGCGTCTCCACCTCTTCCGGCGTCATGCCCGGCGCCTTCATGATGATCTTCACCTGCGGCGACGAGACATCGGGAAAGGCGTCGATGGGCAGCGCGCGCCAGGCAAAGATGCCGCCCACCACCAGCGCCAGCGTGGCGCCGATGGTCAGCAGGCGCTGGCGCAGCGCGCCATGCGTCAATGACATGAGATTCATGAGGCCACCTCGCCCGCAGCCGCCTTGATCGCCACCACGCCGGTGGCCGCGACCTTGTCGCCCGCCTTGAGCGCGCCGCTGACCATCACCGCGTCATTCAAGCGTCCGGCAACGGTGACGGGCACGATGCGAAAGCCCGACTTGTCGGAGACAAGCACGGCGTCACGTCCGTTGATCTGCGTCACGGCTGCCGGGGGCACGCGCCACACTCCGGCTCGCGCCGGCAGGCTCAGGCGCGCCAGCACCACGGCGCCGGCCTGCAAGCCGCCGGGCTGGGTGACGCGCACCCGCAGCAGCACGCTCTGCCCTGCATTCAACGCGGTGGATTTGGCCCGCACCACGCCTTGCGCCTGCAGCTCCGGCACGGTCACCGCCGCGCCGACCTGCAGCGCCGCGGCCTGCTGCGGGCTGGCGTCGATCTCCAGCCAGAGCTGGCCTTGCTGAGCGATGCGGAACAGCGGCGCGGCCATGTCCACCCGCTGCCCGGGCAGTGCGCTGGTTTCGGTGATGACCCCGGTGATGGGCGCGCGCAGCACGGCGACGCCATTCAGCCCGGCGCCACCCGCGGCCAGCTTGAGCGCCAGATCGCGCTCGGCCAGCATGGCCTGCGCCTCGCGGTTCTGGGCGCGGGCAGTGTCCAGCCGGGCGCTGGGCACGATGCCTTCGTTCACCAGCGCGGTGTCGCGCTGCAGCTGGCGCTGCGCCAGATCGCGGCGGCTTTGCGCGTCGCTGCGCTCGCGTTGCAACTGGGCGATTTGCGGGCTGCTGAGTTCGGCCAGCGGCTGGCCGCTTGTCACCGCGTCGCCGGGGTTCACCAGCAGGCGGGTGACCAGCCCGGCGGCGGGCGCGGCCACCACGGCCTGCTGCGACAGCGGCACCGTCACGCGGGCGGGCAGATCGATCTGTGCGGCGGTGGCGGCCTGCACCAGCGCCAGGCGCACGCCCAGCGCGGTTTGCTGGTCGGCGGAGATGGCGATGACGCCGGGAGAGGCTGCGGTGGCCGTGGCGGGCAAGGCAGTGAGCGCAAGGCCCAACAGGGCAGCGGACAGGGAGCCCGCAAGCGGCGTGCGCGAAAAGACGATGTGAGACATTTGTCATCCCGGCGGTGCCGGGCTCCTTCAATGGCTGGATGGCGCAACGTTGGCGTCCACAGGTTTCACCTGTGTTTCACGCCTGTTGTCATGCGTTGCGCGGCGGTAGCCGCGCGTAGGCGTCAGGCCAGAAGGAGAGGGGGCGCGTGGCCCGGGGGCGGCAGGCCGGCAACGCCGCGCGAGGCTGGCGTCATGGGCCGCGGGTCGATGTGGACGACGAGCTCGGGTGCCGTTTGCCGGGCCAAAACCAGGGCATGCGCCGGGCCGGCGTGCAACCAGGGTTGAGGCGCGGGAGCCGGTATGTGCGCCGAGGCGATGCGCAAAACGCGCATCGTGTTCGGGCCGACAAAGACTCCGACCTCCGGCGGCTCGTGCGCAAACAGGCCGCTGCCGGCCCGCTGCGCGCCGGCAGCGGCCGGCGGTGCATTGCCGCTGCCGCCGACTTCAAGCGGCCCGACATGGATGTGCCAGCCATGCTGCACGGGTTGCCCCAGATGCCCATGCACGAACGGCGCCAGCGTCAACAGCAGGGCCAGCATGGTCACGGTGACCAGGCGGATGCTGTGGATGATGGCGCGGGCGTTCATGGTGGGCTGGAGCGAAGTGCAACGAAATCTAACAAAAAGATGGCAATTGTGCAGGTTCGGGGATTTGCCGCTGGCGCCCGGCGCGCCTGTGGCCAGTTGGCCAGCCCAGCCGAAGGCCGACAAACCCCAAAACAGCCCCTTCCTACAATGCGCCGATGCCTTCCCGCCCGCGCCGCCCAGCAGCAGCCGCCGCCAAAATGGCGGCGGCTGCCGAGGCTGCGCCAAGCGCATCGCCGGCCTCCCGGCCCAAACTCGAACCCAAACCCACCTCGCCCGGCGAGCGCCTCGGATTGCGCAGCGACTGGGACTACGCCCTGCACCTGCCGCTGCACTACATCGACGAAACCCGCATCACCGCCATCGCCGCGCTGCGCGAAGGGCATGCTGCCGTGGTGCAGGCGCGGGTGGTGCTGGCTGAAGTCGCGGGCGGCGCTCGCAAGCAGTTGCGGGTGCAGGTGGAAGACGCCAGCGGCCAACTCGAGCTGCGTTTTTTCCACTTTTACGCCAACTGGCCGCGGCAATATGCGACGGGCAAACTGCTGCGCATTCGCGGCGAGCCGCGCGCCGGGCTGTTCGGCATGGAGATGGTGCACCCCACCTGCCACGTGGCCCGCCCCGACGAGCCCATGCCCGACCGCCTGACGCCCGTCTACCCGGCGGCGGCCGGCATCAGCCAGGCGTGGCTGCGCAAGGCCATCACCAGCGCGCGCGCCCGGCTCGATGTGCGCGAATGGCTGCCGGCGGCCTTGCTGGCGCAGCGGCATCTGCCCGACATCGCCAGCACCCTGGATATGCTGCACGCGCCCACCCCCGAGGTGTCGCTGGCGGCGCTGGAAGACCGCAGCCACCCGGCGTGGCAGCGGGTGAAATTCGACGAACTGCTGGCTCAGCAGCTCGCGCAGCAACAGGCGCGGGCCAAGCGCGCCACCCTGCGTGCCTGGCCCATGGCGGCGCAGGCCGGCGTGCAAAGCCTCACCCGGCGGCTGCTGGACGTTCTGCCCTTCACCCTCACGCCGGACCAGCAGTCTTGTGTGGCTGAGATCGCCGCCGACCTGGGGCGCGGACAGCCCATGCACCGCCTGCTGCAGGGTGATGTGGGCAGCGGCAAGACGGTGGTGGCGGCGCTGGCGGCGACGCAGGCCATCGATGCCGGTTTTCAATGCGCGCTGATGGCGCCCACCGACATCCTCGTCAGCCAGCATCTGCGCAAGCTGGCCGACTGGCTGGCGCCGCTGGGCGTGCATGTGGCCTGGCTCAGCGGCGCGCAGACCAGGCGCGAGCGCGCCGCCGCGCTGGCCGCTGCCGCCAGCGCGGCGGCGCAACTGGTGGTGGGCACGCATGCCGTGATTCAGGACAAGGTGCGTTTTGCCCGCCTCGGCCTGGCCATCGTCGATGAGCAGCACCGCTTCGGCGTCGCCCAGCGCCTGAGCCTGCGCGCCAAGGGGGCGCAGGGTACGGAGGTGTCGGACGCCGCCAACACCGGCCAGCCCGTGCGCGAGCCGCATCTGCTGATGATGAGCGCCACCCCCATTCCCCGCACCCTGGCGATGGCGGTGTTCGGCGATCTCGACGTCTCCACCATCGCCCATCTGCCGCCCGGCCGCAGCCCGGTGCAGACCCGCGTGTTCAGCGACGCCCGGCGCGACGCGGTGATCGCCCGCGTGCGCGAGCTGGTGGCCGCCGGCCGGCAGGTGTACTGGGTCTGCCCGCTGGTGGAGGAAAGCGAGGTGCTCGACCTGCGCAACGCCGAAGCCACTTACGCCGAGTTGCAGGCGGCGCTGGCTGGGGTGGGTGCCACGGGCGAAGGTGCGGACAGCCGCGTCGGCCTGCTGCACGGCCGCATGCCGGCCGCGCAGAAAGCCCTGGTGATGGCCGATTTCGCCAGCGCACGCCTGCGCCTGCTGGTGGCCACCACCGTCATCGAGGTGGGGGTGGACGTGCCCGCCGCCACGCTGATGGTGATCGAACATGCCGAGCGCTTCGGCCTGTCGCAGCTGCACCAGTTGCGCGGCCGGGTGGGGCGGGGCGCCGAGGCCTCGGAATGCCTGCTGCTGTTCAGCGCGCCTTTGTCGGAGTTGGCGCGCGCCCGGCTGCAGGCGCTGCGCGACAGCGGCGACGGTTTCGTGCTGGCGCAGAAAGACCTGGAACTGCGCGGCCCGGGCGAACTGCTCGGCCAGCGCCAGAGCGGCCTGCCGGCGCTGCGCCATGCCGACCTGCAGACCGACACCGAACTGCTCGAGGCCGCGCGCGACGCCGCCATCTGGCTGCTGCGCCACGATCCGCCAGCGGCGCAGCAGCACCTGCAGCGCTGGCTGGGCGGGCGGCTGGACTGGCTGGCGGCGTGAGGGTTGGGTTCGCGCAGGACCCAACCATTGGGCCGGTGAATGCCGAGGATGAACCCCGGCGATCCATAGCGCCGAACCATGCCTTTGATAATCTGCTTCAATCGAAGCTATGACACTCACTGAACTTCGCTACATCGTCGCCGTCGCCCGCGAGCGCCATTTCGGCCGTGCCGCCGAGGCCTGTTTCGTCAGCCAGCCCACGCTGTCGGTGGCAATCAAGAAACTGGAAGACGAGCTCGACATGAAAATCTTCGAGCGCGGCGGCACCGAGGTCAGCATCACGCCCATCGGCAGTGAAATCATCGAGCAGGCGCAGCGCGTGCTGGAGCAGTCGGCGGCGATCAAGGAAATCGCCAAGCGCGGCAAAGACCCGCTGGCTGGTCCCTTGCGCCTGGGCGTGATCTACACCGTGGCGCCTTATCTGCTGCCGCCGCTGGTCAGGCGCATCATCCGCGACGCGCCGCAAATGCCGCTCCTGCTGCAGGAGCAACTGACGGTGAAGCTGCTGGACATGCTGCGCAACGGCGAGCTGGACGTCGCCATTCTGGCCGAGCCCTTCCCCGAGCATGGCCTGGCGATTGCCCCGCTCTACGACGAGCCCTTTCTCGTCGCCGTGCCGCACGGTCACCGCCTGGCGCATGGCAAGCCGGTGAGCAGCGAAGCCATCAAGGAAGAGACCATGCTGCTGCTGGGCACGGGCCATTGCTTCCGCGACCATGTGCTGGAGGTGTGCCCCGAGTTCGCGCGCTTCTCGCCGGGCTCGGAGGGCATCCGCAAGACGTTCGAGGGCTCGTCGCTGGAAACCATCAAACACATGGTGGCCTCGGGCATGGGCATCACCATCCTGCCCAAGCTGTCGGTGCCGTTCGAGCCAGGCAGGGCGCCGCCCGAAGGGCCGGGGCAGATTTGCTATGTGCCGTTTTGCGAGCCGGTGCCCACGCGCCGCGTGGTGCTGGTGTGGCGCAAGAGCTTCACGCGGCTGGAAGCGGTCGAGACATTGCGCCGCGCCGTGCTCGACTGCGATCTGCCCGGCGTGATCAAGCTGCATCAGACGCAAGCGGCCGCCCAGGCGGCCTGAGCGGGAAGCGCCGCGCAACAACACAAAAGGCGCCCGAGAGCGCCTTTTGTGTTGTTGCGGAGCCGAAGTCGCGTCAAAGCCGCGTCGAAACCGGGAGGCCAAAGTGAACCGCGGCAGACCGCGGCCGCTTCACTCCACCTGCAGGGCCTGGGAGTTCTTCACTTCTTCCATCACCGCGTAGGTGTGGGTTTCGCGCACGCCGGGCAGGCTCAGCAGCACGCTGCCGAGAAACTCGCGGTAGGCCGGCATGTCGGCCACGCGGGTTTTCAGCAGGTAGTCGAAGCCACCGGCAACCATATGGCATTCCATGATTTCCGGGCGCGCCTGCACGGCGGTCTTGAACTGCTCGAACACATCGGGCGTGGTGCGGTCGAGCACGACTTCGATGAACACCAGCAATGCCGCGCTCAGTTTTTGGGGGTTGAGCCTGGCCTCGTAGCCGAGGATGAACTTCTCGCGCACCAGGCGGCGCACGCGTTCCAGCACGGCCGTGGGCGAAAGGTGCACGGCCTGGGCCAGCGCCAGATTCGACATGCGGCCATCGCCTTGCAGCAAGGCCAGGATGCGCCGATCGACACGGTCGAGGGCGTTTGCGGGGTCTTTCATGGTCGAGCCTCCGAGCAATCTAGGAATTGGTTTGTCGAATTCAATAGACAAATTAAAACAGGGATGTCAAGAATCGTGAACTGAACGAGCGTGCCGATTGTCGTTGAAAAACCGAGCAAGCTTACACAAGCTGCGCGGCTTTGCCCATGATTTATTTGAGATAGTCGTGCACCACCCTGCCCAGCCCCAGGGTGAGGTCGGAGACCAGATGCACGCTGCTCAGCACTTCCAGCACCGGCAGGCTGGCCACCGGGGCCAGCGCGTGGGCATGCAGTTCCAGCGCGGCCGGGCCGGTCCATGCTCCCTTCACCACCACGTCTTCCAGGTTGTAAGTCACCAGTTCGCAAATGCGCGGCGTGCAATCCACATCGGGAATGATCTTCAGCAGATAGTTCGCCGCCAGCAGGCTCTTGCGCACTTGTTCGGTGTCCAGCACCTTGTGTTTGTAGCCCATGGTGCCGGACGCCACGCGCACCGAGCCGTAGTCCAGCGTGCCCAGCAAGGTGTCGCTCTCCACAACCAGGCGGGGTTTGGCCAGCTTTTTCGGGAAGCCCCAGATTTCACGCCCACCGGCCAGCGGCGCCTCGTCGTCCAGGAACATGGCGACCTGGTAGGTGCCCGGCTTGCCCTTGTAGGTCACGGGCACCACCTGGCCAGATTCGGTGTAGTCGCCAAAGCCGGTGGAATCGGGCATGCGGATGAACTCGAACTTGGCCGTATCGCCCGCGGGCTGCAGCGGTTCCGGCACCAGTTCGCGCAGCAGCGCGGGGTCGGTGCGGTAGGTGATGATGAGGAATTCGCGGTTGATGAAGCGATACGGCCCGCGCGGATAGGCCGGGCTCGACAGCGGCATGGAAAAAGCGGACTTCACGACCTGTTTGGCTTGCATGGTTGAGATCCTTTCAAGAAAACGATGGGTCATTCTCGAATCTTTCTGACCCCCAATGGACGGGCCCGGCGGCTTGACCCTGGAGCGATCCAGGAGAGACAGTATTCAGTCTGTGCAGCGCAAAGCTGGAAAGTTCACGGAAATCGTCCGGTTTCAGTTTGGCTTCATCCGGTCATGGCGGCAAAATACGACAGCAGCTGATGCCGCTGCGGTTCAGCATGGCATCCAAATAGCAAGGCCTTGGAGCAAAATTAAACGCTAAAAATTATTGGTTAACCAAAGAATGATCGGTCAGGCTAGCCCAAATACAACACCCATTTTGGGGGGAGAGGCCTAAAGTTATCGGTGTTGCACAGCCCCCTGCCATCCCCTCAAAAACCATGTCCGCCCTGCCCACCTCGAACGCTCTCCGCTCCCTTGCCTCCTCGCAGGCTTGCTCACCTTCCGCCATCCCGCGTCTGCCGCAGCCCGTGCGTGACGAAGCCGTGGTGATGCGCCAATTGCTCGCCCGCCTTGCCGGTTTCGACTGGGCCGCAGCCACCGCCGTGGCCGAGCCCTGGGTGACGGCCGTGCGCACCAAGCCCGCGCCGTTCTGGGCCCTGGAATCGCTGCTGCGCGAATACCCCATCGCCAGCAGCGAGGGCCTGGCCTTGATGCGCCTGGCCGAAGCCCTGCTGCGCGTGCCCGACACCGGAACGGCGGCCCTGCTCGCGGCCGATCAACTGGGCCAGGCCAAGTTCGACAAGGACGACGACCCATCCACCCTCAAAGCCCTGTCCGGCCGCCTGCTTGGTTTTTCACGCCGCCTGCTGCCGGAAGACGACTCGGCCACGCGCGGCCTCATCGCCCGCCTGGGCGCTGGCACCGTGGTGGCGGCGGCGGTGCGCGCCATTGCCTTGCTCGGCAAGCAGTTCGTGCTGGGCGAAAACCTGCAGCTTGCGGCCAAGCGCGCCCAGGCCATGCGGCGCGAGCAGCCCAACCTCACCTTCTCGTACGACATGCTGGGCGAGGGCGCACGCACGGCCGACGACGCCGCGCGCTACGCCGCCTCCTACCGCGCCACGCTGGCGGCGCTGGCGCAGCAGCGCACGCCGGGCGGCCCCGAGCTGCGCGACGGCATGTCCATCAAGCTGTCGGCGCTGCATCCGCGTTTCGAAGAGGCGCAGCGCGCGCGCGTGTTCACGGAGTTGCTGCCGCTGGTGGAACAACTGGCGCGCGAAGCCGCCGCGGCCGATGTCAATTTCACCCTCGACGCCGAGGAGAGCGAGCGCCTGGAGTTGCAGCTCGACCTGCTCGACGCCCTCGCTGCCCGCCTGGCGGCCGAGCCAAGCACCGCCACCTGGGGCGGCCTGGGCCTGGCGGTGCAGGCCTACCAGACGCGCGCGCCCGAGGCCGTATCGGCCGTGATCGCCATCGCCCGGCGCCACCGCATGCGTCTCATGGTGCGGCTGGTGAAAGGCGCGTATTGGGACGCCGAAATCAAGCGCGCGCAGGAACTCGGCCTGGCCGGCTATCCCGTGTTCAGCCACAAGCATCACACCGATGCCAGCTATCTCGCCTGCGCCCGGATCATGCTCGATGCCGCCGCGGCCAGTGACCGCCCCCAGGCCGCTGCCTTGCATCAGCCGCCCCCCGAGGGGGATGTGAAAACTTGGGGCGGCCCAGCGTTTTCTCATGACGCCCCCATCTACCCCCAGTTCGCCACCCACAACGCCGGCACCATCGCCGCCGTGCTGCATCTGGCGGCGCAGCGGCCCACGGCGCGCTTCGAGCTGCAGCGCCTGCACGGCATGGGCGAGGGCATCTACCGCGAGGTGCTGAACAACAAGGCGCTGCGCTGCCGCGTTTACGCCCCCGTGGGCGAGCACCGCGACCTGCTCGCCTACCTGGTGCGCCGCCTGCTGGAAAACGGCGCCAACTCCTCCTTCGTGCATCTGCTGGCCGACACCTCCGTGCCCGCGCAAGAGCTGTTGCACGACCCGCTGTGGCTGGCCGACCGCAGCACGCTGCCCGCCCCGCGCAACCTCTACGGCCTGCTGCATGGCGAGCCGCGCCCCAACCCGCTGGGTTTCGACGTGGCCGACGCTCCGGCGCGCGAGCCCGTGCTGGCCGCCGCGCGCGCCTTGCCCTTGCCCGCCGTGGCCGAAGCCAGTGCGGAGGCGGTCGAGTCCGCCATGCGCACGCTGCACGCGGCCTGGCCCGCGTGGAATGCCACGCCCTTGCCCGAGCGCTGCGCCGTCTTGCTGCGCGCCGCCGATCTGCTGGAGCAGCGCCGCGACGCCTTCATCGCCCTGATGCAGCGCGAAGCCCACAAGACCCTGGGCGACGCGCTCTCGGAGGTGCGCGAAGCCACCGACTTCTGCCGCTACTACGCGCTGCAAGCGCGCCACCTGCTGGCCGAGCAGGAACTGCCCGGCCCCACCGGCGAGCGCAACGCCTTGCGCAGCAACGGGCGCGGCGTGTTCGTCTGCATCAGCCCGTGGAATTTCCCGCTCGCCATCTTCGCCGGCCAGGTGCTGGCGGCGCTGGTGGCCGGCAACAGCGTCGCGGCCAAGCCCGCCGAGCAAACCCCGGCCACCGCGCAAGCCTTCGTCAATCTGTTGGTCGAAGCCGGCTTGCCGCGCCGGGTGCTCGCCTTGCTGCACGGCCCCGGCGAAACCGTGGGCGCGGCACTCGTCGCGCACCCGCTCGCCGCCGGCGTGGCCTTCACCGGCTCCACCGCGGTCGCGCGCAGCATCAACCGCGCGCTGGCCGCCAAGGACGGGCCGATTGCGCCGCTGATTGCCGAGACCGGCGGCGTCAACGCCATGATCGTCGACTCCACCGCCCTGCCCGAGCAGGTGGTCGACGCCGTGGTCAGTTCCGCCTTCCGCTCCGCCGGCCAGCGCTGCTCCGCGCTGCGCCTGCTGTGCGTGCAGGACGACGTCGCCGACGCCATGCTCGTCATGCTGGCCGGCGCCATGCACGAACTGCGCATCGGCCAGGCCTGCGACTTCGCCACCGATGTGCCGCCCGTGATCGACGCCGACGCCTGGAAGGGCTTGCGCGCACAAACCGAGCGCCTGCAGCGCGACGCCCGGCTGCTGGCGCGCACGCCGTGGCCGGGTGACATGCTGGAAGCCGCACGGACGGCTCCCCCTCCCAACCTCCCCCATGCGATGGGGGAGGAGCAAAACCGCCTTCGCTCAGCCATGATGGCGGAGGAGTCAAGCACACTACGCACTGACGCGATGAGAACAGAGCTTGGCTCCCTCCCCACTGGTGGGGAGGGCTGGGGTGGGGAGCTTGCCAACGCGATACAGGCTGCGCTCGCGCTGCGCATCCCCGAGGACGCGCTGCTCCCCGGCGCACAGCCCGCTGCCCGAACTTTGCACTTCATCGCTCCCAGCCTGTTCGACATTGGCGGCGTGGTTGGTGTGGCCAAAGCCAAGGACGAAATCTTCGGCCCGGTGCTGCAGGTGGTGCGCTGGAAGGCGGGTGAGCTCGACGCCCTGGTCGACGCCATCAACGCCCTCGGCTACGGCCTCACGCTCGGCGTGCAGACGCGCATCGACGGCCGCGCCCTGCGCATCGCCGAACGCGCACGCTGCGGCAACGTCTACGTCAACCGCAACATGATCGGCGCCGTGGTTGGCGTGCAGCCCTTCGGCGGCGAAGGCCTCTCAGGCACCGGCCCCAAAGCCGGCGGTCCGCATTACCTGCTGCGCTTTTGCAGCGAACAAACCCTCACCATCAACACCGCAGCCGCTGGCGGCAACGCGGCACTGCTGGCGCAGGCGGCGGTGTGAGGCGAAGGCCCTGGAATCTCCCCGAGCAGGGGCATTCCAGGGAGGCGCTATCGAACAACGGCATCAATACTGCCGCCAGGCGATGGGCTTGTTCATCACGTTGCCGCCGAATTGAATCGGGCTGATCGAGTTCGGTGTCGTCGTATTGGGTGGCGTGCTGCTGCCCGGGTAGATCACCGTTCCCGTGGGCGTGACGTAAACCGCCGGCGACAGCGGGATGCCCGCACCCAGCGCGATGACTCCATTCAACACGGCGTTGTTCTTGTAGGTGATGGTGATTTTCGGCTTGTTGCCCGTCAGCAGGTCGAACAAGTCGTAGTAGCCGGTTCCTACGCCGCAGGTGCTGCCCGGAGGTGGCACATACACCGGCACCACCAGCACACCATTCACCAGGACGGGGGCAGCGGAAATCTGCCCGCCGCTTTGCAAGGGCATGACCGTGGTCGAGGAAACGGCCGTCAACGTTCCACTGCTGTCGGGCTGGTAGCCGCTCGTGCCGCTGCTGGCCCAGAGAATGTTGGAGCTGCCGCCCGACAGGGCAAACGTGGTGATTTCACTGGTCGTTGCCGCCCAGATATAGGGCAAGCCGCTGATCTCGGTGTAACCCACATAGTTGATGGCTGCCGCCGGGCTGGTCGTTGCCACCTGTGTGGCATTCCCCGCGTCGCTCGGCGCCGAGCCGGAGATGTTCAGGCTCCACACCCCGCCATTGTTGTCGCCGAGCCAGAGCGTGCCGGTCGTCGGCACATAGGTCAAAGAACTGTTGACATAGGTGCCTGAAGGCAGTGTGGTGAGCGAAGACGAAAGCGCCGTGCCGGTGGCCGGTTGTCCGGTCGCCACGTTCACCTCGTACAGCGTGCTCTTGGTCACCGCGGAACTGCCGCTGCCCGTGGTTGTGTTGACCACGAACACCGCATATTGCATGCCGCCCACGGTGACGATGATGGGCGCCTGTTCCTGCGGCGAACTCCCTCCGGCCACGTTGATGCCCCAAGTCTGGGCCGAGGGGGTTGGCGCTGTGGTGGTCGTGGAACTGCCGTTGCTGCTCAGCTTCAGTGCATAGTGATACGCCCCGCCGCCAGCCGCGCCCACCACGTAGCTGGCCCAGTCGCTCGCCTGAGGGCTGGTCGAGGTGTCTGCCGCATCGGTGGTGGTGAAGGCGCCATCGAAATACTGCCCGGTCTGGAAGCTGGTGTAGTACTGCAAGTTGGCAAGGAAAGACCGCGGCATCCAGCCCCAGACCAGGTTGCCCGTGGTCGCATCCACCGCGTACAGGAAGCCGTCATTGCTGGTGAACAACACCAGTTTTTCACGGCCGCTGTTGTTGCGCGCGAAGGATACATAACCGCCGATGCCCAGCAAATTCGCATTGCCCGGGGGGCCGAGATATTGCACATGGTCGTTCGGGCTCAAGCTGCCCAGCATCCAGTTCAACTGCCGCCCGGCGAGGTAGGAACAACCCGCAACGCCGCTTGGAAAGCCCAGACCGCTGATGTTGGGTGTGCTGTCCCCCGCCGTGTTGAACGACGGGTCGAAGGTGTAGGCCAGAATCGTGGAGATATTGGGCACGCAGGTCGTTGCCGAGAGGGCGAACGCGCTTGGGCTGTAATTCGGGCTGCTGCTGTTGTTGCCGATGTTGTTCAGCGTGTCGATCGTTCCCGAACCAAGCCCGGAGCCGGAAGCAGTGCCCGTGGTGCTGAACAGTGCGGTTTGCCGCGTAGCGGCTGACATGAGCGAGGGTGCGCCCGCATCCCACACCGCTGGCCCGCTGGCCGTACCCACTGGCGCGCTGGCGCTCGAACTCGGAAGCGCGACCGTGCCGTAAGCCTGGATGTGGCCGCCGATGGCACCGGGATTGTTGTCGCTGGTGGCGGTGTAAATCAGCGAGCCGCCGGTGATGCTGGTGGGCGCCACGGGGGCTGACACCGCGATGCTGCTGAAAATTTGTCCGGCAATGCTGCTCAGCGCGGAATTGAAAGCCGACACATTGTTTGCCGGATATTCCTGCCCCGTGCCCCCTGCAATAGCCATGGCATTGAGTGCGGCATAGGCAGCCGGGTTGGCGGTGGAGTCAACGCCAGCGCCGAGGCCGATGACGTAGGTTTTAATCGGATGCGAGCCACTGTTCAGATTTTGGATGGCGGTGATAGTGTCGATTAGAGCTTGGTCATTGGTGTTGGACGCATCAAGCGTGCCGACGGGGCCTCCAGTATTGCCAGAGTCGTTATTGATGCCATAGGCTGCATTACCTGCGACTCCGTAAAAGGCAGCATTAACACCATAACCATTTGGCGTTGCAGCGCCGGCAGCACTGCCAAGCGGAGGCCATAAGTTATTACTCAAATCTTGCGTTGGTAAACCATCTGTCACAAGAATGAGATACTTCCCCGCACAAGATGAGCTTGCGCTTGTGAAACTGGTGGCTGCACCTTGCACCAGACCTGCCAGAGGTGACTGAACGGCTAATGCTTTGATTTCATGTGTATTCAGGCTGCTCGTTTCTGGAGCCAACGCTGTTTGAAATGGGGCTAATGCCGTGCTAATTTGTGAACTAGTTGGATTGGCCCCAAGTGTCGTCATTGGTACAATGTTATATCCGTCTGTCGGGATGGCAGATTGATAAAAGCCAAAGCCGCGCTGTGCATACATGACCTGAGTCGAAAACGGCACATAACCAGCATTGGTTGGACCTGTTGTTCGGGCGCTGCTATTGATTTGGCTGTCGTAGCTGACGGTAATTGTGTTGGGTGTATGATATTGAGATAGTGTGAATGTGGAGTATGGGCTCGCCGGCGCGTTCCCGCTTGCATTATAGACAATGGATAGTCCGCTCAACTGGCCGCTATTATCATACAGAACATCATTGATGTCGGCATCATCGGATGATGCGCTCACTGACATGTATTTATAGGTGGAGATGCTATTGTACGGGTTATATAAACCCGAGCTGTCAACTTGAGAGCATTGATAGTCAAGGGTCGTCGTTGGGTTGCTGTTATTATAGCCATAGCAGGGATTGATAACTGTAGAAGAAGGTGATGTTGTGCTGGCAGGCCCGGTATTCGTGAATGTGAATCCTCCGGGATTCGACATGTAATAAACCCACGTGTTGTACAGGGTGCTTGGAAGCTGGTTTTCACCAACATCGTAATCTTCTAAGGCAAAATCCATGCTCGGCAAATATTGATTTAATACCGAGGTGATCCCAGCCTTAGCAACATTCAGCCGACTCGCGCTGTTATCGACCAAATCAGATCCGCCGTTGGGCCCCGTGAATGGTCGGGTGTAGGGGGCGGTTGGCGCGCTTGTGGCGGTCACTGGGGGGGTAAAACCAAGCGGAACTGAGTAATTTACAGGGGAACTTGAGTTTTGGAGGCCGCTTAACCCCAGCCCAGCCCCGACAAGTGAACCTGATCCCGTCATGATGGCTCCACTCAAGTCGCCGTCCATCGACTGCGAATTGCCGATGGCGATGACGATTTGCGGCCGCGGCAGGCTGGTGCTCGTTGTGCTGCCTGTTCCTGTTCCACCCCTTTTTTTCGCAAAACTCAATGGCGCTAGTGTGAAGCAAGCTCCAAGTAGAAATGCAACAGCCGCAAGCAGCAGCATGATTCTTGAGGCGTGGACAGTTTTCATGATGTTGTCGGGGTGCAGAGTTTGAACACGGTTTCGGTGGTGGCGGCGGTCGTGGCGTTCGCCTCTTGCGTGTGCAGGAAGATGTCGTAATACGTCGCGGTGAACCCCGTGTTGCCACAGCTGTAGGCATCGGTCGGCTGGTTGGTCGGGACCACGGTGGCGAGGGCGGTGTAGCCGCCCGGCAGGGCGGGCGGCGCGGGGTTGATGACCGAAGCGACGTTGGCCACCGTGTCGCAGGTGCCGGATGCCTGGCAGGTTTGCCAATACGTCGCGGGGGCGCCCGTTCCAGTGCCCGGCGCGGGCCAGACGCTGCCGTTGTTCGGCGGGATGTAGAACCAGGCTTTGCCGGTGGCGGCAATTTCCAGCGGCACGTCACCGGCGTTATTGGCGGTCTGAATGATGGCCTGCTGCACCTGCCGCAGCGCCAGGTCGCTGGCCTGCACGTCTTTCTGGCGTTGCATGGTGTTGCCGGTCATGGCGGTTTGCAGCAGCGTGCCGCGCATGGTGAACAGCACGCCGAATAGCAGCACCAGCAGGGTGATGAGGGTGAGCAGCAGCACGAAGCCCTGCTGGGGCTTGCGCTGCGCGCGGTGGTTCAGTGCGGCCATATCTGGTTCCGAATGGCAACTTCGGATTCGAGGACGGAGAAGCGGTTGTTGGCATACGCAGCAGGCACGCTGTAGTTGGTGAAGCTGTCCGGGCCGGCAGTCGGGCTGGCCAGGGTGATGGTGCCGGGCGCGTTGTACTTCGGGTCGGTCTGCAGGGTTTTGGTGACGATGGCGAACAGCACGCTGCGCACGTCAGCGGTGTAGTTGCCCTTCACCACGTCGGGCCAGGTGAGGTAGTTGGTCACGCCGCCGGAGTTGGTTTCATCCACGCCGAACAGGGCTTGCAGGCTGACCACGCCGGCGGCCACGGGGTTGATGGAGGTGAGCGTGTCGTTCTGCGCGTTGATCACGGCGCGCATCAGCATGGGGTAACTGCCGGTTGCCGTGCCCGCAGTGCCATAGGTGCCGACGTAATACACCACGGTTTGCTCGACGGTGGCGGCCGCAGGGCCGAGGTCGGTGAGCCGCGAGCCGATCAGGTTGCTGTTGACCAGTCCCGAGGCTGGCCAGACGCCGGCCGACTGCATCTGTGTTTGAAAGCCCGTGTAGCCACTGCCAGGAAAGAGCTGGGTGCTTTTGCTGTCGATTGTCGGCGGGTTGCTGGGGTTGACATGGGCAATGGGTACCCGAAAACACACGAGTTTGCCGTTCAAAGGCATGCGCAGCAGTGCGCCGTCGCCGGCGTTGATGCCGGTGACGGTCTGTAGCGGCAAAACAGTCGAGCTGATGGCGCCATTCGCGCCGGGCGCGGTGGTCGTCGACGCTTGCTGAACCACATAGGTGCTCGGGTTGCCGTTGCTCGGCAACTGCAGGGCGCTGGTGGTGCCGGTGAAAAACAGCATGTCGGTGAACTGCGCGCTGCTGCCGTAGCTGTTTGGATCGGGCGTCGTGCTGGGGTAGGTGGAACTGCCCGCGGCCGTGCTGGTGGGCAACGGCAGCGGTTGCGACGCCGCGGACACGGGGTATTGGAAGAACGCCGGGTTGGTCAGACTGCTGTCGTAGGCCAGGGTCAGGCTGCAGCGCGACTGCACGCCACCGAGCATGAAGCCGGCATTGCTCAGGTCCTGGGTGATGAGGTCGAGCGCGGCGCGGGACTGGTTGTCGCGCTGGCTGACATCGGACATCTGCACGTTTTCCTTGGTCAGCGCGATTTGCACCAGCAGCACCGAGAGCGAGAAGATGATGGCCGCGACCAGCGCCACCATCAGCTCGACGAGGGTCAGGCCGCGCTGGCGGGGCAGGGTGAGGCGTGCAGGCGTGGCGTGCATGTCAGAACCCCACCTGGTAGTTGTAGGTCTGCGACCGGGTGGTCGTGGAATTGGGCTGCCACTGGATGTTGAGCGTGATGCCGCAAAGCGTGGTGGTCGGCGTTGCAGCGCTGCAGGCGTTGCCGTCGGCGCCGTTGTTGGCGGTGATGGTGACGCTGGCGTTGGGGAGCATGGTTTGCCCATTGCTGAAAATATTCGTCAACAGCGGTTGAAGCGAAGTTGGGGCAGCACTTTGGCTCGAAACCTGATACTGCACCTTTGTTCCGCTTGCCGGCGAGGCGCCGAACAGTGTGTTGACCAAGCCCGGATTGGCCTGCAGCAGTGCCCAGAACTGGTTGCCGAATGCGGCGGTGTCGGTGGCGGCTTCGTTGGCCGTGACGGCCGGCACCGCCATGGTGTAGATGGACGCGATGCTGAGCATGCCGAGGCTGAAAATGACGATGGCCACCAACACGCTGATGAGTGACAGCCCGGCCTGAAGGCCGGCTCGCGCGCGGATTGACGAAGGCGAGAAGGGCAGGCTCATGACGCGGTGTTGCTGTTGAGGATGACGCTGCCCGAACTGAGCACCTGCATCGTCCAGGTTTGCTGACCATTGGCGGTGGTCACGGTGATGGTGGGCGAGATTGGAGGGCCGCCGACGCCGTCCGTGATGAAGCCTTGAGAATTAAAGTCAAGGTTCCCGGTGGTTGGCGCGTTCGTCGTAATGCTGCAGGTGACGCCGGGGTATTCCGTCGCTGCATTGGTCATGGAATGTTCCGCCACGGTGGGACCGCCATTGACCGTCGCTACCCATTGGCAGTTGCCGTTGGACAAGGCGATTTGCACAGGCTGCTGCGACGTCACCGCCAGGTTGCGCGCCCAGGCCACGTCCTGTGGAAACTTGTTGATCAAAACCGAGGTCTTGCCGGACTGCACCATGGTCACCAGGTTCGGCACCACAAGCATGCCGAGCATGGCCGCCACCGCGAGGGTGACCAGCAACTCGATGAGGGTGAAGCCGCCTGGGCGGCGGGCCGCGTGGCGCATTTCAGCAGTCCCCGGACTGGTCGCGCACCCAGCAGGTGGAACTGCTGCCGACGTTATGGCTGGACCAGCCGCCGGTCGTCGGTACGCTGAGCGTTTGCTTGGTGCCGTTCTGGTTGATGGAGTAAACCATCCCGGTCAGCGTGGGCGTGCTGCCCGTGGCCGTGATGGTGAACTGCGTGGCAGTTGGCGCCGGGTTGCAGGCAAAGGTGAAGTCCGTTGATGTCGGTGCATTGGCGCTGCCGGTGGTGCAGACATTGGGGTTGGCCGCGGTGGGAACGTAGGTGCGGTTGTCCTGGTAATACTGCTGCAACGCCACGCTGGCGCCCGACAGCCCCGAAAACGCCTCCGCCAGCTTGCTGCGCGTGACGTAACTGTTATAGGCCGGCAGGGCGATGGCCGAGAGGATGGCGACGATCGCCACGACGATCATCAACTCGATCAGGGTGAAGCCACGAGAGGTTTTCATGCGCAAGAACTCCTTGTGCTGCATTCTGGTGGAGAGATCGATGGTGCACGACAAAATCTGGATGAACGGTGGTTTTTCGCGGATGAACGGCGAATAAAATACATTTACTCACCAAAGTAACAACCGGAAACATGAGCCTTCCAGGCTCAGGCGTCGCTTGACGGCACAGTTCAGATCTCTTCTGCCGGGCCTCGTGCTTGAGGGGCCGACAGGGACTTCCCCACGTGCACAGCATGTTGTCTCCTCCCCCAACCCGCACACAGGTGGGGAGGGGGCCAGATGTGCGCCGTTCGCGTGGTGCTGCAGAACTTGCCGGCCACCAGCCGCCCGCGATAATCCCGGCATGAACTCCTCAACCCTCGTTTTCATCGGCGGCGGCAATATGGCGGGCGCGCTCGTTGGCGGGCTGCTCCAGGCCGGGACGCCGGCTGCGTCCATCCTGGTGCTGGAACCTTTCGCCGCACAGCGCGCAAGCCTGCAGCAGCGCTTCGGCGTGCGCGTCCTGGCCGAGGCCGGGCCGGATTTGCGCGCGGCGCAAGGGGTGGTGTGGGCCGTCAAGCCGCAGAGCTTTGCCGAGGCTGCCGCGGCTTGCGCCCCGCATCTGGACGACGCCTTGCACCTGAGCGTCATGGCCGGCGTGCGCTGCGGCGCCATTGCGCGCCGGGCGGGGGCGCGGCGCATCGTGCGCGCCATGCCCAACACCCCCGCGCTCATCGGCCAGGGCATCGCCGGGCTCTACGCCAACGCCGCCTGCACCCCGGCCGACCGCGCCGAGGCCGAGCGCCTGCTGGCGCCCACCGGCGCCCTGCTGTGGGTCGAGCAGGAAGCCCAGCTCGACGCGGTGACCGCGCTGTCCGGCTCCGGCCCGGCCTATGTGTTCTATCTGGTGGAGGCCATGACCGCCGCCGGCGTGCGTCTCGGCCTGCCTGCCAACATCGCCAAGCGCCTGGCGCTGGGCACCTTCTCCGGCGCGGCGGCACTCGCCACCCAGTCGCCGCTCACGCCCACGCAGCTGCGCGAGCAAGTCACCAGCAAAGGCGGCACCACCGCCGCCGCGCTCGACACACTGGCGCAGCACCGCGTCGCCCAAGCCTTCGACGCCGCACTGCAGGCCGCAGCCCAGCGCGCCACCGAACTGGGCGACCTGCTCGATTGAGCGCAGCCAGCCGGGAATCGCACACTTCCGCCAAGCACGCCCTGCTACTATGCCGGGCTCCCGGAGAGATGGATGAGCGGTTTAAGTCGCACGCCTGGAAAGCGTGTAAGGGTTAACAGCCCTTCGGGGGTTCGAATCCCCCTCTCTCCGCCAGAATTGATCCAAAGCAGTCCCTCAAAGCCCCACGCAGTCTCTGCGGTGGGGCTTTTTCATTGGGGAGTGCGTCCATAATCGTCCCTTTGCATCCGAGGCGATACCACGCCAGCCAGCCGCCAATCGTGGTATTTTTCATGGTATCCAGAAGGGCGATACCATGAGTCTCACCGTAAAGGCTGTCGACGCAGCCAAGCCGCAGGAGCGGCCCTACAAACTCACCGACGGCGGCGGCCTGTACCTCTTTGTGGCGCCCACCGGGTTGAAAAGCTGGCGTGCCAACTACGAGCTGAACGGCAAACAGCGCACGCGGACCTACGGCCGCTACCCGGCCATGACTTTGGCGCAGGCCCGAGAAGCGCATACGCAGGCCAAAAGCACACCGGCCGAGGCGGCGACAGTCACGCCGATCGCGAAGGTCGCACCGACGTTCAAGGCCATCACGGAGCAGTGGCTGAAGATCAAACTTCCCTCCCTGTCCAACGGAAAGCACCAGGGGCAGGTAGCCGGGACGCTGGAGCGCTTCGCGTACCCAGCGATTGGTAAGCTGCCGATCGATCAGATCCCACGCACAAAACTCGTGGAAGTCGTGCAGGCCGTGCAGAAGGGCGGCCGTGTGGAAACTGCTCATCGGGTGGCTGGGCGCATCGCGGCGGTATTCGACTACGCGCAGGACGTGGGCTACATCGAGAGCCACGGTGCCGCTGGTCTGGTGCGAGTGCTGCAGCCGCGCAAGGTGAAAAAACCGATGGCCAGCATCCCGCCCGGCGAAGCTGGCGCTTTGCTCGCGGCGATCGACGGCTATGAGGAGCCGGTCACCCGCCTGGGGCTGCAGTTACTGGCCTTGACTTTCGTGCGCGTCGGCGAGATGCGCGGTATGCGGTGGTCAGAGTTGCGCGAGGACGGCACGGTCTGGGTAGTTCCCGCAGACCGCATGAAGGCAGGATTGCCGCACGTAGTACCGTTGTCCCAACAGGCGCGGGCGGTGCTTGAACAACTTCGGGTGCTCACAGGTGACCGCAATCTGGTGCTGGATTCACCGCTGCGCCCGGGGCATGCGCTGTCGGAGAACACCTTCCTGTTCGCGCTTTACCGACTGGGCTATCGCGGTCGGATGACGGCGCATGGATTTCGGGCTCTGGCGTCCACCGTGCTCAATGAGCAATCGGGCTTTGCGCACGATGTCATCGAGCGCCAGCTCGCGCACCGCGAGACGGATACGGTTCGCGCGGCGTACAACCGGGCGCAATATCTGGACCAGCGCCGGGGGTTGATGCAGTGGTGGGCGGACTGGTTGGATCGACAGCGCGAATCAGATCGGCCACCCGTCAGCGCGTGAGGCTGCCGATCCGCACGGGCTGCGGCAGTATGCCGGCGCTGACGGCGCGCCAGAACGTGGAGCGGCCCATCGATAGCATGTGAGCGCCTTCGATGGCAGTCACGAGAAGCTTGTCAGCCAGGGATTACCTCATGCCAGTTCGACAGCGCATGGCGCCGTGACGGTCCGAGTCTGACTTCGACAATTGTTGCGACCATGCCTTAAGTGTCACCGGACTGCCGGACGACCAATGCATAGCCCAGGACCAAGATGGTTGAGCCCATGTGACAGGCCCCGCCTGCCGGCCTTAACTATGCGAGAATGCTGAACAATTCCTACTGAGGACGAAACTTGGCGGCAAATTTTTATGGCACAACGCCCCGGAAATAACCCCAAACGCCGTATCGTCCGGCCAGAGCGCCTGACTGAGGAGGAGAAGGCGCAATTGATGCGGGACGTGCGCTATGTCGGTAGCGGTCACCATAAACGAAATCCAGCTGATTACGAGCTGCCGCGAGCAAACCCCCGGCCCACAAAGTCGTTGTGTGATCTGGAGCGCACCATTAATCTGAGTGAGGCACAGCACCTTGTGGCGACCGGCATCCAATGCGGTTTGTTCAGTGAGCCGCGGGAAGACGGCTTCCCGAAGTTCATTTGGAGCGTATCGGAACGTGGCGAGGTGTTTGAAGCCAAAACAGATACTCATGGCACCGGTGAATATCATGGGTACCCGCTGGAAGATGAGGATGTCATGCACGAGTATGTGAAGTCCGTCTGGATAGAAAGATGCCAGAGCGCTGGTCAATAACGCCCGAGTGGGCGCAGTTGGAAACTGGGTCGCCAGAAGAGCGAGCGGGTTTTGCCGCGCTCGGCATTTATGCCTATGATGCCTGCTTGACGGAGGGACATGATCGTCTTTTGCAAAGCATCCGGCGAGATCCGTATCTGTCGGCATACCATTTTGCCGAATGGCTAGCCTGGAATTGGTGGCGCCTGCGTTGGGAGCCACACAAGAAGTCACCCGAGTGGGAACTCTCACATGCCATGGCGAGCATCGGCGGGGGCTACATCTGGCCGAACATCCACATCGTTTCCGATGGGCAAGCCGTCACGCTCGTGTCTAAACCCACGCCCGAGCGTGCACGTACCCCTTACCGCTATATCACTGACAGCGTGAGTGTCATCACCGCTGCCGACTTTGAAAGCGAAGTGGACTTGTTCATCGAAGCGGTTTTGCAACGATTGCAAACTCGCCAAGTTGCCGACAGCAATCTGAGCGATATTTGGCAGCACGTGCTCCAGGAGCGACAAGATCCAACTCTGTCCATGCACCGCAAGCTCGAAGCATTGTTGAGCGAAGACCCTGGCGAAGTGGATGAAGCTCTGCTGAATCGCTTTCTGAGCAATGGCGAGGCTACAGGCCAAACCGCTCTTGAGGAAATCGCCGCCAATCGCATACCGGGTAAAGCTGTGCCCGACGTCACGCGCCTGCTCGAGCTGGGTCATGAGCGAGGTGCCGTCACAAATCCTCAAGACTGTGTAACCCTGCGCACTCCCATTCCAGGTGACTTAGACGCCGCCTGGAAGGTTGGTACCCGTACAGCACAACTGTTGCGTGCTCAGGAAAACATGGACCAGGGTGTAGCTATCACGAACGATCGGCTTGCGGATATGTATGGTGCCCCACGAAATATTTTTAATTCCGCAGAACCACTAGAACCGCAATTCGATCTGTCCTTTGTCTTATCAGAGTCCAAGCAGCGTAATCGGGTCGTACTACGCTCCAAGTGGGATACCGGTCGTCGTTTCGAGATAGCCCGTCTGCTGGGTGATACCTTGATCCGTGTAACTAACGATCCCATGCGCCCTGCCACGCGTTCGGATACCTACAGGCAGAAGGTGCAGCGCGCGTTCGCAGCCGAACTCCTTAGCCCCTTTCAAGCTGTGGAAACCATGCTGAATGGGGACTACTCGATGGAGAACCAGCAGGATGTCGCCCACTACTTCCAAGTCTCGAGCCTGACCATACGCACGCTACTGGTCAACCACAAGCGGATCGACCGCAGTGAGCTCGATGGGGGGTGATTGGGCGCATGCTTGCATAGATTACCTGAATTGCCGTTGCCAAAAGCCAACCGTTCTCAGTTGGCTTTTTCGCCCTTTCCCTGCCAGTTTGTGCGGATTCCGGGATCTCGCGTCTACAGTGCTCAATGAACAATCGGGTTTTGCCCACGATGTCATCGTGCGCCAGCTTGCGCACCGGGAGACTGATGCGGTTCGCGCGGCGTACAACCGGGCGCAGTATCTCGAACAGCGCCGGGGGCTGATGCAGTGGTGGGCAGACTGGCTGGATCAACAGTGGCAAACCGATAAGCCAACCGAAAGCGTAATCACCAACCGCCAGCGTTTGTCATGACTCGGCCCATGTGGAATCCGGGCGGATCGTTGTCCGTCCGGCGATTCTTGAGCCGGTGAACCGTGTGATTGGAGACTGTTTCTGATGTTGCCAGAAAAAGCGCTGTTCTTCGGCCTAACCTGCCTCGGCTTCGGCTTCATTCCTGGGCCCGCGCTGCTACAGACCGTATCGTTGACGCTTCAGCACGGGCGGCGTGTCGGCTTCCTGTCCGCGCTCGGCATCCACCTCGGCGCCTTTTTCCAGATCTGCATCGTCGCGCTCGGTGCGGTCGCGGTGCTGAAGACATCACCGATGCTGTATCACGTGCTCAAGGGGGTCGGTGGAGGCTATCTGATCTGGCTCGGCATCCAGCGCATCCGTGCACCCGTAGGGCAGGACGCGGCGATCAAGGTGCCGAACAACGTTGTGTCTTCGAGCGCGTTCATCGAGGCGTCGAATCCGAAATCAGCGCTGTTCTATTTTTCGTTTCTGCTGCAATTCACGAATCCTGACGCGTCGCTCGGGCTCGGCTGGCAACTGTTCTTGCTCGGCGCTTGCGCCAATCTGCTGTTTTCCGCCGCCGACGTGTTCTGCATCCTGCTCGCCCATCCGTTGCGTGCCCGCGTGTCACCGGGCGGCCCGGCACTGCGGATCGGCCAAATTCTCGCCGGCACGCTGTTCGTCGTGCTGGGCGTGATGGCGATCATCAGCAATTAGCGCGGGTATGACCCCATGACGAACGACAGGTGTATCGACGGGGTGAGGCCAGGCTGCTCAATTGCAAGTCGCCCTCTCGATGCCGATTCCCTCCTTCGTGTCAACGCATGTCGCGCAGGACAAAAAGACCTGTTGAATGCGCTCGGCCTGATTGTGAACATGATCGTATTGCGGAACACGCGGTACATGGAAGGCGTGCTGATGCGGTTGCGCAGCGAGGGCTACCGGGTGTGGCCCAAGGAGGGGGGCGGCAGACGCCGTCGACGCAAGAACATCAAAATACTCGCGCGCCGTGTCGGCGTCCGACGCGCGTGGAGAGCTACGCCTGTTGTCCACAGGGATTGATTTATGAAATTTTGCAGATGCGTTCATGGGGTTTAACTGACTTCTCTTTCCCATTGCGGTCCAGACCCCCTATTCATTCGATTGCCGATCGCGTCGAGGACCGCGGGGACAATGACTCGATGCATTGGTTTTACCGGCAGCATATAGATGCGCCCAAGCGAGTTGTGCACATGAACCACTGTGGTGACGGTGATCAGTACCTTGGGTTCTCCAGGAAGCAAGGCGCGATGAACCGACAGAATGACGTTCAGGTGTTTGTCTTTGTCTCCGAGCAGCGCTTCGTCGAAGGTGTTCTCGAAGAGCGTGAAGATTCCGACGCGGTCGCCTAGGCGGTACTCTGAGGGCGACTTGCCGGGAATGAGAGCAGACAGGTGGCCAAGGTCCTTGAGCCCCAGCAGGGACGCCGTTCGGTTGCGCAAGGCCATGCACGCATTGACCCACTTGGGAGTATGTCCAATGGCAGCGATGAAGTGGTCAAGCGCTGGGAGTTCGACTGCGTTGGATTCAACTGACCAAGAGTCGTGGAAGTCGGAGCCGACGAGCAGACCTGCGACCAGGCTGCTTGGCGGTGCAGTAGTTTCGCGCGGACCTTCATTCATGCGGTTTGACGTGTGAACTGAGGGGTGAGCGTCGGGTTGGAGCCTCCCTTCGTGCGGGCTCGCTCTGGTGGAGGAACTTGGTGTATAGATCGCGAGGCGATGGGGGGGAGATGGACTTGAGGACTTGACCAACATTACCCCGGTGGTAGCCACCGTGTGCGATGACGTGGAGAAGGATTTCTTCTCGGGACATGCGCCCGCTGTCCCCGTCGGTAAACTCGAAGTCGATGACTTCGGCGAGATTGGTTGCGCTCAGGCTTGCAGCGTAGTGCTCGTACCAAGCATCGGTGGCCGCCACATCGGACCGCAATTGAGCAAGGGTGGGCGTGCTCTTGGTGTTCGTGGCGTCGAAGGGCCTTGGCTCGGCGCTCAGGTGGGCCTTGAAGATGCGATCAACGACGTAGATGTGGTTCAGCGTTCGGATACATGTGTGGAGATGTTCTGCGTGCTCGGCAGGTAGCCCTGCAAGGGTGGCGAATAACTCCTGATTGGCCCAGGACTTGTACCCGAACAGCGATCGAAGTGTGGTGCTTGACATGCGCGCGATTACTCCCTGAGATGCCTAACGCAATGTACGTCGGCGCAGCGAACCATGATTATGCCGAGCCAAGTCATTGACGGCGAGGTTTTTGCAATTTCTTACTCCGCATATGCTCCGGACAAATCGGAAGGCCTTAGTATTGAACATACGATAGCTGTGGCCCTGGCGATCGTAGCCACCATCGTGCCAAGGCACTGCTGAGTTCGCATATCGGCTGTGTTGACGGCCCGTGTATGGCGCTCAGCCGCGCTCTTCGCCTTGCGCGGACTGCTCGATCTGCGTTGCGCGACAACCCACTGGACAAAACGGCCCGTCGCAGACGCCATGGTCACAAAAGCGACAGATATGGCGCGCATCGGCTCGGTTCTCTACTGCTCCGGCGAGCAGTTTGTCGAGCAGGTTCGTGAACTCCGCTTGTTCTGACTTGGCCAGCGTGCTTAGCATCGCACTTAGGGTCGAAAGGCGCTGGGTTTGCAGGCGCATGGCTTCAACGCGGCCTGCTGCGAGGATTTCTACCAAAGTCTCGCGGGATCCGCTATGGGATTTCCGGACAAACCCAGAAGCTGCCAGGCGGTCAATTGCGCGCGAGCAAGCGGGTTGGGAAAGGCTCAGCACCTTGCCAAGTTCGCTCACGCTCATAGGTGGCCAATAGGAGAGCCAAAGCAGGATTGCCGCGCTGGATGGCGAATAGTCTTCCAACGCCCCGCTAATGGCTCGGTCAAGCACGGCCCACATGGCGCCCAGTTTATTGGCCTGCAGCGCCTGATTTCTCTCACGCTTGTTCATAGAGCCTGTCAGTTGCATGCATGCGCCGAAGCGCGGCTGCATAGCGCGGCATGACCGCGGCCATCATGGATTCCCCCTGCGGGGGACGTTCCGTGTTGAACACGTAACGCGGGAAGTCGAGCGGCTTCTGAACGGTCCAGATCCTTTCGTGATCCCCAGGAGGAAAAATTTGGGCAGGTGTCCCCACAGCGACCCAGCCGATGGGGACGGTTGCGTGAGCGGCAAGCTCCGTGCGGATATGCACCACGGCGTGGATTCGCACTTCACTGCCGCGCCGGAGAATGGCGCCATTGAAAACGGCCGCACCAGTTGCTATGAACACCTCATCTTCCACTGAGCATCCGACGAGGTAGGCGTGCGGCCCCACGAGAACGCAGCTTCCAATCTGCGTTACGTGCCCCGGCACGCCGCGAATAACCGCAGTGTCCATGATTACGCAGTTGTCGCCGATGCGAATCGGTCCGCCTTCAGAGATGAGTACAGCGCCGTGGCCAATGGAGCAATTCGCTCCGATGTGCACGTCGCCTGAGATGACAGCGGTAGATGCGACCCTGGCGCTTGGGTCAACGAATGGATGATCTTGATCGTTTTGAATCCACATATGAGTCTCCATATTGCATGCAGCATGCATGAATGATAGATGGGCAAGAGCATCATTGCCAAGCGTTCGAGGCACCGAACGTCGGGGCGCGACGCCCGCAGACTATCGGTAACGGGCGCGTTGGATGGAATGCAGACGATGCCCGCTCGCTGACGTATAGCAGTCAGCGTACTGAGGATGGGCGACGGCCGCATCGGTCCAGCTACTGTCACTCACGAACTCCGTCTGTAGCTCCACTCCGGCACCGGCCGCCGGGTATTGCTACGCGGCTTGCAATCGTCGCTAGCTGCCGCCGAGTAGAGAGCGCGCAAGCTGCCATGCGTTTTCCTGGCTCTCGCCAATACGGCGCAGCGCGTAGGGCCACCAGTCGCTGCCGAATGAGACGTAGAGGCTACTGCATTGGAGTTCGGACTGAGGATTGCAAGACAAACGCGCCGAGGACGAGCTGCGACCCCGGGGCTCCTTGAGCGGTCCCGATCAACGCTCAGACATGTCTGCGGTCCAGGAGAGGGCTGGACTGGATCAGGTTCATCGTGTCTTGCCCGAGGGGCCGGGCCATTCTGGTGAGAGCAGGTAAACCCTCAAGGCTTCGCCAATGTGGCGGATCGACTCCGCGACCTCACCGGAATTCACCATGGCGTCCTCAGTCACACATGCGCCAAGCAGGGCTATGTCGCGCGATGCGCCCTCGACCATCACGGCTGACATGGTTAGAAGCGTCTCACGCAGCGCATCGTAAGCATGATGGGCCCTGGGGGAGGTGTTGACCAGGGCCACGGGTTTGCCCACGAACCCTTCGTCACTGACCAGCCAATCCAAGGCGTTTTTCATGATGCCCGATACACCATGAGCGTATTCGGGGCTGGCGATCAACAGAGCATCTGCCTGTCGAACCGACTGCCGCAGGTGTCGAACCGAGGGAGGCGGATCGATCTCTCGATCCGGGTTGAACAGGGGGAGGTCGCCCAAGCCCGGATAGACCGATATCGACAGATCGGCAGGTGCCAGGCGAGCTGCTGCGCGGCAGAACGCGGCATTGATCGAAGCCGCGCGCAGGCTTCCGGCCATGGCCAGGACGCGCATGAGATCAGGGGGCATGCCGGGATTCTACGGTGGTGTTCATCACGTGGGGCGGTACGGACTATCGGAGCGATGGCGCATTCGGTGCGACCAGTTGACGCTGCGACAGTCCGTTATCACTTGAACGGGCAGGAGCGATGTTGCAAACAACAAGTCGGTGGATTTTCCCTACTGCTTCGGTCGAAGATCAAAGGCGCTCTATTTTGCAGACGCAGGCGCCTCCGCGGAACGGGTCTTGGACAAACCTTGAACCACGCCGCGCACCGCGATGAGCACAAGCAGCGTCGACGCAATGCCCACGACCGCCAAGGCCATGCCGTCGTTGACATTCCCCTGATCGAACTGCGCATAGACATAGGTCGAGATCACCTGAGTGCCAGGCGGCTGTAACAGGATCGATGCGGCAAGTTCGCGCATGCAGAACGCAAACAGAACCGCGCCGCCTGCGAGAACATGCGGCCATGCCAGCGGCAGATGGATCTGAGTCAGCACACGGGGTGGTCGCGCGCCGTGCACGCTCGCTGCCTGGCTCAGCCCGACCGGAACCTGCTGCAAACCACTCGCGGCATAGCGCAGTGCGTAGGGGAGCGTGAGCGCCAGATAGGCCAGGCCGATGATGGGCACATGACCATAGATCGGCAGCGGGTTGCCCGGAGCGTTCCAGAACAGAATCAGCCCAGTCGCCATCACCACGCCGGGAATCGCCTGTGGCGCATAGCCCAGCACCTCCAGGAATCTTCGGGTGCGCTCAGGAAGCCGCTGAAGGATGAACAGGCCGGTCACCGCCACCGCCATACCTGCCACGCTCGTACCGACGGACAGCCCGATGCTGGTTTGCAAGGCCGCGAGCCCGCCATCGCCCGGTGTGAGCACCTGCGCAAAATGCTTCCAGGTCCAATTGCCTGAAGCCAAACCGTTGGTGACGGCCTTCTGCAGGGCCGTTACCCCGATGGCCGCCAGCGGCAGCCCTGTGGCGATGACGGCGAACAGCAGCGGCGGCAAGGCGCACCAGCGCCGCGTCTTCACCGCGCGCCTTTGTGCCGACGTCGCGGTCATCCGGGTCAGGGGCAAGGCGAGCAGCCAGATCATCAGGGCCAGTGTGCCAAGGAGCAAACCGATGCCCGCAGCCCGAGGCAGGTTGACCGGCCAGACGTCGAGCGCCTGCTCCACCGCCACACTGAGCACCTGAACGCCCGCCATATCACCGAGCACCTTAGGCACGCCAAATTCTTCAGTGCTGGCGAGGAACACCAGCAAGGTCGCGGCCAACAACGCAGGAGCCACTCCTGGTCGATAGGCCATCCAGCGCGCACGCAGTGGCGATGCGCCATGAACCTGGGCCGTCTCGATGAGGCGATGATCGACGCCACGAAGCGCCGCGCTGGCCATGACATAGACCAGCGGCGTCAAGTGCAGGGCCATGACGATCGCCATGCCAGGCAGGGCGTACAGCAGCTTGGCAAGCGCCAGTCCACCATGACCGAGAACCTGGTTCCACAGGCCCACCGGCCCTGCGATCAGCGACCACGCCACCGCGGTGAGGTAGGGCGGCATGAGGAAGGAGCCGAGGAGCAGCGGCTCGAGCCCTTGTTGCCAGCGGACCGGCGTCGCCTCCACCAGTCCTGCAAGCAGGGCACCGGCGATCAGCGACAACCCCGCAGTGAGCGCGGCCAGTTTGAGGGTAGTGAGCAGGTTGGCGAAAAGGCCATGACCCAGCAGGACATGCCAGCTCTGTCCGTGCGTGAGCGGGGTTGCCGCCTCGAAGAGCAGAGCCGCAACGGGGGCTAGGATCAGCAGGGCAAACGCGCCGAGCAGCAAGATCTCCCCGGTTCGGCGAAACGATCGTCCGCTCTGCATTCACCGGCCAAGAATCTGATGACTGAACCGGGCCAGAACGGTCTTGCGTTGCTGCGTCAATGCGGCCCAGTCCACCGGCAGTACATGGGACAGGGCCGAATCGGGCCAGACCGTCGCGGGCGGCACACTGGAGACTGCGGGGAGCAGCAGCGCCTTCGCCACATCGGTCTGGCCCGCAGGGGACATCGCGAAGTCGACGAAGCGCTCTGCCGCCGCTGCTTGGTGGCTGCTCTTCATGACGATTATTGGTCGGGGAATGAGGAGCACCCCGCTGCTGGGAATGATGAGATCAAGACTGTTGCCCGCGAGCTTGGCCTTGAGGGCGGTATGGCCGACCGCTGCCACCATGACGCTGCGCTCACCCATTTCCACCGGGCGCAAGGCGCTGGCATTGGGGCCGGGCCAGATGCAACCATTGGCTATGAGGGCATCGAGCCAGGCCCAGCCTTTTTGGCCCTCATGCGCGGCGTAGGCGATGACAAAGTCAGAGGCGGTGCCCGAGAGCGTGGGGTCGGGCATGGTGAGCTGGCCCTTCCATTTCGCGTTGGTGAGATCGGACCAATCCTGCGGCGCCTGTTTGTCACCGACCAGATGCGTATTGACGACCAGACCGACGACATCGGCGCCAACCGGCAGGAAGGGGCCGGGCGCATTCACCTGGTGACGCAGGGTCTTGAGGATCGCGTCGGGCCGGTACGGCAGCACCAGACCTTGATTGGCCAAGGCGAGTCCCGCCGTCCAGTCCGCGAGAATGACCACATCCGCGTGAGGCTGGGCAGCTTCAGCAGCCAATCGCGCCATGATCTTCCCGGTACTGGCGGTGTAAAGATCCACATGCTGACCACTTTGTTTGGCATATCCAGCAGCCAGCGCTTTGGCCAGGGAGGCGGGAGCGCTGCTGTAGACCACAAGGTCGGCGGCGTTCGCCATACGGGCGCACAACGCAGCGAGGACGAGGGAGAAGGCAAAAAGGAGTTTGTGTTTCATGGCTGACTATAGATAAGGCCCAATAAAATATGAACTCTCAGCAAGTTTTTTGATCCATTGATGGTGGAAAAAGAAAACGCAAGAAAGCAAACACTGGAGCAACTTCACGAGCGACGCAAGCAAGTCGTGAGGTTGCACAAGCGGGGCGTCAAGATCATGCAGATCGTGGACATGACGGGGCTGAGTTACCCGCCCGTTCGAGCGGCCATCGACTTGTACGAGGCCGGCGGCTGGAGCGCCATCCGACCGACTCGGCGGGGACGCGCCAGAGGCGACGGTCGGGTGCTCAGTCAAGCGCAAGAAGAGACGATCCAGCGCATGATCATTGACACACGTCCCGAGCAACTCAAGATGGACTTCCATCTGTGGAGCCGCGCTGCGGTGATGCAACTCATTGAACAAGAGTTTGACATCAAACTACAGGTGCGCAGCGTTGGAAAGTACCTCACCCGCTGGGGCTTTACGCCGCAAAAGCCCATCAAGCGAGCCTATGAGCAAAGCCCTGCGGCGGTGCAGGCTTGGCTGGAGGGGGAATACCCCGCCATCGAGCAGCGCGCCAGGGCTGAGGGCGCGGAAATTCACTGGGGAGACGAAACCGCGCTGGTCAACACAGACGTGCGCGGCAGAAGCTTTGCCCCTGCGGGCAAAACCCCGGTGGCGATGGCGGTGGGCGGGACGCGCCAGAAGCTCTCGATGATCGCCACGGTCACGAACCAGGGCAAGACCCGCTGGATGATCATCGACGAGACGTTTG
Source organism: Thiomonas sp. X19 (assembly GCF_900089495.1). Lineage (NCBI taxonomy): Bacteria > Pseudomonadati > Pseudomonadota > Betaproteobacteria > Burkholderiales > Thiomonas > Thiomonas sp. X19. Next base: position 4,535,243 of record NZ_LT605203.1, read on the forward strand.
ACGCCGACAAGCTGATCGAGTTCTTGCAGGCGTTGATCAAGGATGCAGGCAGGAAGGTGTTCCTGATTCTGGACAACCTGAGGGTGCATCACAGCAAGTTGGTGAAGGCGTGGGTCGCCTTGCACAACGCGCAGATCGAGCTGTTTTACCTGCCCAGTTACAGCCCCCAACTCAACCCTGAGGAGAGGCTCAACGCCGATCTCAAACAGGAAATGGGCAAACGCGTGCCGGTGCGAACCAAGGCCAAATTACGCGAAGCTGCGAACGACCATATGGCGATGCTGGAACAAAACCCGCAGCGTGTGATGAGCTACTTCCAGGACCGGCGCGTTCGCTACGCAGCTTAATACTTCACAGGGCCGGAGCAATAATGAGAAAGGACGAAAGGCTCAGGCGGGATGGTTGTCGGCGGGGAGGAGCCAGCAGTGCTCCGAAACGAGGTCGATGGACACCGCATCCTGGGACAGATCGTGCGGGCTGGTGCCCTGGATGCGATCGCCGTTGGGGTGTTCGACTTCAACGTGGAAGAGCCCAGCTTCAAAGCGGCGCTTGTGCACCCGCCAGGCGCCCGCTTGGGCGTGGATGCGAACCGCCTCAGGACGAAGCAGCAGGCGCGCAGGCCCGGTTCGGAGCGAGGAGTGGGCGGGGGCTTGCCAAGCCCTGCCGTCGAAGGTGAATCGAGCGAGATCGTTCTGCTCAAGGAAATCGACGTTGACCGGCACGCTGCGAAAACTGCCGGTCAGTCCGGCCACGACCTCACTGGACGGCTCACGGTACACCGTCGCTGGCGTGCTCCATTGCACGATGCGTCCCTGCTCGAGAACGGCCACATGCCGTCCGAGGGCGAACGCCTCGGAGGGGTCGTGCGTGACGTGAAGCGCGGTCGTGCGGGTTTCGCCGAACAGGGTCTGCAGATAGCTCTGCAATTCTTCTCGGGTCGGGCCGTCGACTGCAGATAGAGGTTCGTCGAGCAACACCAAGCTGGGCTTAGCCACCAGCGCGCGGCAAATGGCCACACGTTGCCTTTGGCCTCCAGATAAGGTGGCGGGCTTGCGTCGGCCATACCCGGCCAGACCCACGCGATCCAGCAATTCCTCGGCCCATCGGTGATCGGCCGGCAGTTTGCGTGCGCGCAAGGGGAACAGGATGTTGTCCATGACGTCGAGATGCGGCCAGAGATTGGCATCCTGAAACACCATGCCCAGACCGCGCTGGTGCGGCGGGCGGTCGATCGACTGGGTTGGATCGCAGACCGTTTCGCCATCGATTGCGATCTGCCCCGCATGGGGATGGACAAACCCCGCAACCGCCGCGAGCAGTGTGCTCTTGCCCGATCCGGATCGTCCCAGGAGACAGGCATAGTCGCCCGGCTCCAGATCGAACTGAATGTCACGCAGAACGGGCTGACCTCCGTAGTCCGCCTGCAGCCCACGGATGCGCAATGCTGTCATGCCTGCTGCTCTCAGAATCGGTATTGCAGCATCAGGCGGTTGTAGACCAGCGAGCGATAGGCCGCAGAAGACGCCCCATTGCTGATCAACAAGCGCTCACGAATAGACAGCCCTTTGAGCTTGCCGCGCAGGGCATAGGTCGCATCCAAATAGACGGCATGCGGATTGCCGCTGTAGGTTGTATGAAACTTCAACGCGGCCACCTTCAGCTTGAGCTGATGGTCGAGGAAGCTTCGGCTATACGCCAACTCGGTGGCATCTCCCGGTCCGTAGGCCAACAGGTCGACGTGCATGACTGCGGTATACATCGCCGAGGAATCGCGATAGGGCGAAACGATGGAACCTCCGCCAAAGGAATTGGCGTGATCTTCCAGCTTGTTGTAGGCCAAGGAGACATTGTTGCCCGAGAACTTGACGCCGCCGCGCAAGCCCCAGAGCGTGGAATCGACCGCTCCGCCTTTGCCAAACAGCGTTGCCTTGTACTTCTGAAACATCGAGCCGCCCGTCTGATGCATGAACTGCGCATCGACGTAGGGGGCGAAAGCGTCGTGGGCTTTGCCGAAAGCGTAGCCGCCATTCAGATAGGTGCTGCGCGCAAAGTCGGTGTAGTCATAGAACCAGGCCTCCCCATGAATGGGGCCAGAGTGATAGCGTGCGCCGATCACGCTGGTGCCGCTGGCTTCGGGAAGTACGGTTTTCTTAGGAAACACCGTGGTTGTGCCGTACAGCTCATCGTCTTCGTAGCCGTTGGGGTAGTAGAGGTTGTCGTGCGTGAAACCATCGGAGGTCCGGCTCTTGAAGGCGTTGATGCGCGTGGCCATCAACTGCAAACCTTTCATGGGCGCGATCGAGGCCCATACCCCCTGGAAGGTCTGGGGGATCATCCGGGAGTCCCGCGCCCCCATCCAGGGTGTGTTGATGATCTGACGCCCGGCGCGAATCAGTGCGCCGTCACGCGCGTATTGGACATAGGCCTGTCCGACCGTGGTCAGTGAGGACTTGGCGCCCATCAGTGTGGTCTCGTGCGCCTTGTCTCCAGCCGGGAAGGTTTCGATGGCATTGGCGTTGTAGACGCTCAGCCCGAGTCCGAAACCCCCGAGAAAGGGATCTGTGGTGATGTTGAGGCCTTCGCCTAGGGCCGAGGATCGCTGATCCGGCTTGGTCGGTGCGCCGTAGTTCTTGTTGAAACCATAGAGGCGCACAAATCCCGAAACATGAAAGAAGCTCGCTGGTGATGCGGCCTGGGACGGCGTTGGCAGGCTGAGTACCGAAGCGGCACTGAGGGCCAGAGCCAACAAGGGCTTGCGAAAGGTGAAGGGATGGGTCGTCATTTCAGGGATGTTGGTGTTATGAACCCGGCCGAGCATTCGTGGCTGACCGTAAAGGGTTTCATGCTACTGAACAGAAATGACGAAACGATGAAATTAATTTTTTGTCACTAAACGTTTCGCTCGGTTGCAGTTATGCCCGTTATTTTCACTCGTATAGTCCTCCAGCAGTTTCGGTGGAAGCGGGGTCACTTCAGCGGTGGCTCGATAGCACCGCTGATCGTTGGCGCCATGCGGTGGGTCGGCATCAGGGTGTCGTGGGCGTGGCGCTGAAGGCCGCCAGGAACAGCGGCAGCTATAGGATCAAGGGCCGTTGGGGGCGGAACCCAAGTCCAAGGCCTGATAGTGTCTGTCCTGCGTGACGCCGCCGTAACCATAGGCGGTCGCACGACAGTCGATGACATGGATATTCGAATGCGGGTGCACATTGCCGATCCAGGTCGAGAGCGCTTGGAATGCCTCGCGCTGAAAGATGGCCTTCTCGTCCCGCGTATTGGTTTCGTCCGTGACGGTCACTTCCAGGCGGAAGGCATTGCGCCCCAACTCTTGCAGCGACTGATCTGCGATGAACCAATCGGCATGGGGGACGTAGCGCACGAGGACAGAGGTACGCCTCAGATCCTTGCGCAACAGTTTGCAGGCGAGTGCGCCAATCCTCTTGCTCAGATCGCGGCTCAGTTCAGGGTCAGGGCTTCCAGAAAGATGCAGGGTGATGAAGGGCATGGGGCAGTTCCGAATCGTGAAGGGATGCCCGCAGGTTAGAAGGAATCCATTCACATCAAAAGCGGGAACTTATGATGGCATCCATCGGATAGGCCGATGGATGCCATGCACCATTTCGACATTACTCTCCTCCAGGCTCTCATTGCAGTTGCAGACGCGGGCAGCCTTACCGCGGCGGCCCCGCGGCTGTGCCGTTCACAATCGGCCGTCAGCGAACAAATCCGTAAGTTGGAGGAGCACTGCGGCGCGCTCTTGTTTCATCGGGGCAAGAAGGGAATCTCCCTGACGCCCGCAGGACAACGTCTACTCGGGCATGCCCGCCAGCTGGTGGCCCAGCACGAACGTGTTTACCAGGAGATGCGGGGTATCCAGCTGGCAGGCGACCTGCGTCTGGCGATCACCGACTACTTCCGCCCCACAGTCATTGCACAGCTGCTGCGCCAGGTTCGCATGCGATACCCGCACCTCCGCTTGCATGTTTCGATCCGAAAGAGCGAAATCATCGAAAGCGGACAGGCGGATACGGACTTCGACATCGGTCTATCCATGCGCATACTGGACAGCCACGCGGCGCGCAGGTCGCAAACGTCGAAGGCGAAACGTCTGCACGTGCTGCGTGAACCCTTGGCATGGATTGCCGAACCTTCTTGGGTACACGAAGGGGGCAAACCTTTACCCCTGGTCGTTCTCCCCGAGACCTGTGCCCTTCAGCAATTCATTGTGCGCACGCTGCACGCCAATCGCATGCCCTACTTCATCGCCCATAGTGCCTCCGGCGTTCTTGGCTTGCAGCTCGCTCTGGCGGCAGGGCTTGGCATCTCCTGTCTGAATGCATCGGCCATTCCAGCCGGAATGCGCCGGATGGACCCATCTGCGGATTGCCCCTTGCCGGATTTGCCCGATGTCGAGTTCAGCTTGTGCGTGCCCCATGAAAAGGCCGATGCGCTGGTGGAGGGCACGTTGTCCGTCTTGCGGGCCGCGTTTTCGGGGGACGCCTCCAGCGCGACGGCACAGACCAGTCCGAACTGGACCTGATGCAGCCAAAGGCTGCCCGTCCCAGCTCATCACACCAGCGGCACGTAGATATCGGTTTGCCAGTCTTCCATGGGCGTTTCCGGATAGACGCTCAGGTAGTGGAAGAACAGCGGATGATCGCGCAACTCCTCGCCGCTGCCCGGAAGCCAGTCGCGGTAGATCGGATAAATGCTCTCGCCGATATGGTCAGGTGACCCGACATGGCGGATGACCGCACATCGTCCGCCGGGAATGATGTCCTCGCAGACGCCCACACTGTTGGGCGCGACAGGCTCCTGCATTTCCCCGCAGATCGCAAAGCGAAACGAGTCCGGCGGCGTGGTCTCGGGATTGCTGTAGGGAATGCCGAAGGTGCGACTGGACGCCACGGGCGATTGCCCGGACTGCATGCGCCACTCAATGAACTGACGCACGCTTGCGTTGAGCAGGCCGGGCGCACCGCGGTGCTCCAGCTTGGCAATGCGCGTCTCGGGGAAATTGATGATCTGAACTTGCATAGACAGCTTCCTTGAAAGGTGAGGGATGACGAAAGACGCACTCCAGACCTGCCAACTGGGACGACGACGGAACTGACTGGGTGTCAGCCCGAATGCCCGCTTGAACGCCCGACTGAAGGCCTCGGGGCTGTCAAACCCGGCATCGAGCGCGGCGTCGAGGACGGTGCAGCGCTTTTGCGAGGCCAGGCGTCGCGCGGCGCCGCGCAAACGCATCATCTGCACATAGCGCGCGACCGGCACCCCCACATAGCCCGTGAATTGGCGGTGAAAGTGATAGGCCGAGAAGCTGGCAACCCGACTCAACACCGCCACGGACAGATCGCCGTCCAGATGGGCATCGATGTGGGCGAGCACAGCGTCAAAGCGCTTCGCGTAGGCGGTGTGGGTTGTCATCGCTTGGCTGGAGTGGTGAGCGATATGGTCGCTCGCACCCACGGCTCTGCGCCTAGCCAGCCTTGCGGAATTCAAATTCTTGATGCGGCACGAACTGCAGACATGATGGCATAACGATTTGCGAGCGCTTGGCTCACGGGGGCAGTTGCCATGAAGGCTCTGCCATAGAGCCCGCGTGCTCAAGCGGTTGGCACAATTGGACGTGCCGTCATGAGCGTTTAGACGGGTTCACCGTGCTATCTGTTGTCTTTACTGGCGATGCGCATGGGCAGGATGGGGTGGCCCCTGATGATTCGTTTACCGATTTATGCAGGTCTATTGGGAAGTGCGACGCCGAATCCAGTTCTGAGCCCGTTGATTCGAAGTGCCGAGTCTGAGCGTTGTCAGCGAAGCGTCCCCCGTTGGACGGCAATTTTTGTTCATGGAGCGCGCGATGTCGCGCCCGCTCAGCAAGAGCATTGCGCAGCTGTCCGCCCATTCCAAATCCGGGCCAGATCATGTGTCGCCCCTGACCGGATTGGGAGAGGTGGACGCACACCTCCTCACGGATTTTCGCCACCACGGCAACGCCAATTTGCCGGGGCGAGTGGGGTCCTGGCCGCGCTGAGTTCCTGACGCGAACTTCCTTGGCCGCAGCTCTCGAGCGATGATTTTGATGTCCATTCAAGATGTCCTGGGAGGATGGTGAAGAGTCTCTGGTGATGATCAAGACAAGCACCAGCCTGGGTGAGCTGCAGGCACAATTTATGGAACCATCCCAGCGTTCTCAAATGAACAAATCTCTTGCCGGATGAAATGAAATCACCCACCTTTCGGGGCGCATCCGGGCTCCTGATACCTCTACCATTGAGGTCCAAACGGGCCCGGCGAATTTGCGCCGCTTCTACAGCAGCGAGCGACAGGATGCAGTGAACCGGATCCAAGCGCTTCCTTCGTTTCCTGAATGTCAGCGTGTTCTCAAAAATTCCCTTGACGGCGTTGCGGGCCTTCGAATCCGCGGCGAGATTGGGCAGCTTCAAGACGGCGGCCAGCGAACTTGCCGTCACGCCGACGGCGATCTCGCATCAGATCAAAACCCTCGAGACCTGGCTGGGTTTGCTGCTGTTTGAACGCAAGCCGTCAGGCGTAAGCCTGACGCTGAGCGGCCAACAACTCTATGCCGCCAGTCATGAGGCATTTCGGCGGCTCGGCGATGCGCTCGAAGCCATCCAACCAGTAGCGCCGGGAGAGACTCTGGTGCTGACCACGACGCCGTCATTCGCCGCCGCGTGGCTGATCCCGCGGTTGGAACGATTCCACGAGCGGTTCCCGCATCTTCATATCGCGGTGGAAACGAGCGACACCGTGGTCGATCTGGAGCGCGAAGCGAGGGTGGATCTGGCCATTCGCTGCAGTTCCGAGCGCTATCCGGCACTCGTCAATCAGGAGCTTTTTGACGAGTACTTCGGGGCGTTCGCGTCCCCCGATTTCGATGAAGACCGCCCTAGCGGACGGCTTGAACTGATCGCCGTGCGCTGGGACACCTCGACTCCAAACACTGAATCCGTGACATGGCAAGCCTGGTGCGAGCGGGCAGGAAAACAGGACTGGTTGCGGCGGTCGGTTTTACGCCACTTTGACGACGAACACTACGCCTTGCAAGCCGTCTTGCATGGGCGGGGTGCCGTACTTGCGAGCTCCGTGCTTGTGAATGACCAAGTCATGGCGGGAGCGCTTCGACCTGTTCTGCCGTCGGTCCGCCTCCCTGGAGATCGCTACGTGGCTTTGTGCAGGCCAGGGCGGGAGCGCGTAACGCCCATCCGCGAGTTTCTGGACTGGCTTGAAGAAGAAGCCAGCGCGACGCGCGTCGGGCTTCTCAATAGGGGGAGTTGAAGGGTGGGTCGGGTGAACAGGGTCCGACTGACACAGTCATGATGCGGCTTCGATCAGCATCTCGCTGCTCGGTGTGAACCCGATGGAATGCGGCATGGTGGATTCGCCATTAGTTTCCGGCGCGATCCGCGGCGCACGGACAGAACTGCAACGCGCGGTACTGGCGCTACAGCCCGGATAGGCGCGGGTTTGCCGCGGGCAGCGCGGCTCGATCCCGCGCAAACCCTGCGAAGCACCGTGCAGCGGCGCTCAGGCGGCGCTACTCGCGCCCGCATCGACGCGCAGGGCTTCGACCAGTCGCGTCAGCGCCGGGGTGTGCAAGGCGCGCGGCGTCACCAGCAGGGTTTGCAGCCGCGCCACGCGCTTGGGCACCGCGGCCACGGCCAGCGCCTCGCGCTGCGGGTAGATCGCCAGCACCGAGCGCGGGATCAGGCACACGCCGACACCGCTCGCCGCGGCCGCGAGCAAGGCGTGATACGAAGCGAATTCGAGCATGCGCGCCGGCACCACGCGCAACGTCTGCAGCCACTGCTCGAAACGACGGCGGTAGGCACAGCCCTGGCCATAAAACACCAGCACGGTCTTGCCGTCGAGAAGTTTGGGACTGGCCAGGGAGGGGTTGTCGCGCGCGCCGACCAGCACCAGTTCCTCGCGATACAGCGGCACGCTCGCGTAGCGTGCAGCGTCCACGGCCTCGCCGACGATGACCGCATCCAGCGCGCCGGCTTGCACGCGGGCGATCAATTCGCGCGAGGGCGCGGTCTGCAGTTCGACCATGACCTCGGGATGACGGCGATGGAACTCCGCCAGCGGCAACGGCAAGCGGCTCGCGGCCACGCTTTCCATTGCGCCCAGCCGCAGTCGTCCGCCGATGCCGTCCTGGCGCACCGCGGCACGGGCGGCCTCGGCGAGGTCGAGCAGGCGCCCAGCATAGCCCAGCAGCGCATCGCCGGCCGCAGTCAGACGCAGTACGCGCCCCTCGCGTTCGAACAGCGCCACGCCCAGCGAGGTTTCCAACTGGCGGATGCGCGCGGTGATGCTCGATTGCGCGCGGTGCAGGCGCAACGCCGCGCGGCCGATTCCGCCGGCGTCGACCACGGCTTGAAAGGCTTCCAGTTCACGCAAATCCATGATCGCTTTTTCCGATGTGTACGCTCTGAATTATTCGCTTTTATAGCTGAATTCTGGCACCTAATATGGTGTCAACCCTAAAAGACATCGGGTCAAAGAAAGGAAGCAGCCATGCCAACATCGCAGATGCTGTCGCGAACCTACGGCCGCGGCGCAGCCGACCGTCGAATCGAGGCGCGTGAGCCATCCCTTGAGGGCGCGCGTGCCGCGCTCGAATGTTTCTACTTCGCCTTCAACCAGCGCTCGCTGGACGCATTGGAGGCCGTATGGGCGCCAGGTACGCTGATCTCGCTGGACAATCCGCTGGGCGGGATCATGCGCGGGCTCGACGACATCCGCGCGCTGTACCGGCGCATCTTCAGCGGCCCCGCGCAGGTGTGGGTGGAGCTCCACGATGTCGTCGAATATGTGGGCGATGACACCGTCGTGTTCGCGGGTCGCGAGCGAGGCGAATTCACGCGTGACGGTCGCACGGTACCCCTGGCGATACGAACCAGTCGCGTGTTCCAGTATTTCGGTGGCCCACTCGGCTGGCGGCAGGTACACCATCATGGATCGATCGATGACCCCGAGGCGTTGGCGCGGTACCAGCAGGCTGTCCGGGGGGCATGATCGACGCGCGTGCACCTTGACTCCGCCCTGGCAATGAGCGGACCAACCAACGGGTTGCGGCGACGGTCCGCTGCGCGGCACGCCGCTGAACCAGAGCATTCTGCAATTCCCCTGTGGACACCTCCATGAACACCCCTCTGCGCAATGCCCTGACCGGCATGACCGTGCTCGCCATCGGCATCGGCATCGGCCGGTTTCTGCTCACGCCGCTGCTGCCGATCATGCAGGCCGATGCCGGGCTGAGTCTGGTCGGGGGCGGCTGGCTGGCCTCGGTGAACAATATCGGCTATCTGGCCGGGGCCTTGCTGTGCACCGTGGTGGCCTTGCCGCAGCGGCAGGTGCTGCGCTGGGGACTGGTGGCGATTGCGCTGTCCACCGCGGGCATGGGACTTGCCCATGGCATGGTGCCGTGGCTGGCCTGGCGCCTGCTGGCAGGCGTCGCGGCGGCGGTGCTGATGGTGCACGGCATCGCCTGGAGCATGCGTCGCGTATCCGCACCGGTGGCGCATCCTCTGCTCGAAGCACTGGTGTTCACCGGCCCCGGCGTCGGCATCGTGGCGAGCGGCGTGGTGGTGGCTGGATTGCAGCCCCTCAGGGTGGGTTCGGCGGCGAGCTGGATCGGCTTCGGTCTGGCCTGCGCCGGGGTGATGGCGCTGCTCTGGCGCACGCTGGGCCATGCGCCCGAAGCAACCTCGGCACAGGCCGACGCGGCAAGCCCGGCGCAGCCCATGGGGCCGGCCTGGGCACTGATCGCCGCCTATGGCCTGTTCGGTTTTGGCTATGTCATCCCCGCCACCTTTCTGCCGGTCATCGCCGGCGAGCATCTGCACCTGCCCGCGCTGCGCGAGTGGTTCTGGCCGCTGTACGGTGCGGCGACCGTCGTTCTGACCCTGCTGTTACCGCGCCTTCTGCGGCACATCGACAACCGCTCCGTTCTGGCGGGTGCTTTTGTTGCGATGATTGCGGGCACCACGCTGATTCTGGTCTGGCCGAGCATTCTCGGCCTTGCGCTGGCGACCGTGTTGACCGGCAGCATGCTCATGCCCATCCCCATGGTGGTGATGCGCGAGGCGCGGCTGCTGATGCCGCATGACCACACCCGCCTAGTCGCCGCGCTGACCGCCGCGTTCGGCGTCGGGCAGATCGTCGGGCCGCTGACGGCGGCATGGCTGGCTGCGCGGCAGCACAGCTTCGATGCGCCGCTGTTGCTGGCGGCGCTGGCGCTCCTCGTCGCGGCCACTCTTGCCCTGGTGCGGACGCGCGGTGCCAGGATTCCCACGGCCCGCAGTGTGGGCGAGTAACAGACTCCTGCTGCCGTCGATGCGTGAGCGCCGGCGGCGGTCAGCGCGGTGACTCGGGTCGGGCGCCCGCTCGATGCGTCGACACGGATTCGGCGTCGCCTGGCCAGGTGATTCCAAGCCAGTCGCGCAACCCGCGCCCGCCTGTTTCCGTCACGCTCACCGCGCGGCTGTCGAGGTGATGCCGCACCCAGCCGAGTTCCAGGCATCGGCGATAGATCGCCACGCCAACGGGGCCGCTCAAATGATGGCGGCGCTCGCTCCAGTCGATGCAGGTCTTGCTCACCGGCTGGTGGCGCAGGGCGCGCGTGTCGAGGCCGAAGTCTTCCAGCAAGTGGATGCCACTGGGGCTGAAGCGGGCGAGGTCGTCTTCGATGTGCAGGCCGTCACGCGCGATCAGCGCATCGCAGATCGAAACCCCCAGCCGCCCGGCGAGGTGGCTGTAGCAGGTGCGCCCGGCCTGCAGCAGCGGATCGACGCGCGAGCTTGCCGCGCGCGCCGGGTTCTGCGCCGCCACCAGCATCAACGATTCCAGCAGCGCCGCCACCTGCGCCGAGGCCAGCCGGTAGTAGCGGTGGCGGCCCTGCTGCTTCGCCTCCAGCAGACCCGCCTCGCGCAGCGCGCCGAGATGCCCGCTGGTGGTGGCCGCGCTCACCCCGGCACAGGCCGCCAATTCGCCCGCAGGCAGCGCCCGGCCATCGCCCAACGCCAGCAGCATGCTGGCGCGCGCGGGTTCGCCCACCAGCGCGGCGATGCGGGCGATGTCGATGTCGTGGGTCATGGTGTGTCTCCGGCGGCATGCGGTTGGCGATGCCGTGATTGTGGCCGCAACACGCGCGGCACACTTCGGTGCGCGCCGAAGCATGGCGCATGCGTATCGCCGATGATGGCGGCATCGCCACTCGATTCCGATGCCATGACCAACGCCCATGCTGCACCCACCGATCGCCGCGTCATCCTGCTCATTCTCTGCCTGGCCGTGCTCATCGCCCAGGTGGACACCTCGGTGGTCAACCTCGCGGTGCATGCCATCGGCGTCGGCCTGCACGCGCCGCTGCCCGCGCTGCAATGGGTGGTGGACGGCTACAACCTGAGCTATGCCGCGCTGTTGATGACCGGCGGCACCCTGGCCGATCTGCTCGGGCGGCGGCGCGTGCTGATGGCGGGCGCGGCGGTGTTCGTGCTGGGTTCCTTGCTCGCTGGGCTGGCGCCGAATATCACCGCGCTGATTGCCGGGCGCGTGCTGGCGGGCATCGGCGCAGCCATGCTGCTGCCCGCCAGCCTGGCGCTGATCCGCGTGATCTGGGCCGACCCGCACGAGCGCGCCCATGCCATCGGCGTGTGGGCCGGGACCAATGGCGCGGCGCTGGCCATCGGCCCGACGCTGGGCGGCTGGCTGATCCAGACGGTGGGCTGGCGCAGCGTGTTTCTGCTGATCGTGCCCATCGGCCTGGCGGTGCTGCTGTGGGCGCCGCGCGCCATCCCCGAGTCGCGCGATGCGCAGGGGCGGCGCGTCGATCTGCCGGGGCAGTGGTTCGGCGGCGTGCTGCTGGCTGCGCTGGCGGTGGCCGCCATCGTGCACCGTCTGCTGCTGCCCGCCGTGGCGGTGTCACTGCTGGCCGCGCTGCTGTTCGTGCGTGCTGAACGGCGTGCGGGAGCGGGCGCGATGATTCCGCTGCCGCTGCTGCGCAACACACGGCTGGCCGCGGTGAACGGCGTGGCCGCGGCGATGACCTTCGGCATGTACGGCGTGCTGTTCCTGCTGCCGCTGAACTGGCTGCGCGGGGGCGTGCTCGACGCCACCGGCGCCGGCCTGGCGCTGCTGCCGATGTCGCTGGCCTTCGTCGCGCTGTCGCACCGCTCCGGGCCGTGGAGCAAGCGCTACGGCACGCACCGACTGATCGCGGGCGGCATGGCGCTGATCGGCGCGGGCATCGCCGTACTGGCGTGTTCACATGCGGGACAAAACCTGTGGCTGGCCGAAGCCGGCCTGTTGCTCACCGGCGTGGGCATGGCGCTGAACACCGGCCCGGTGCTGGCCAGCGCCGTGGCGGCGGTGGAGCCCGCCCGCGCCGGCACCGCCTCGGCCATGATCAACACCGCACGCATGGTCGGCGCCACGCTGGGCGTGGGCGCGCTGGGCAGCGTGTTCGCGATGGGCGCGACGATGACGACAGGCTTCGCCGTGGCGATGACGCTCGGCGCGGTGGTGGTGTTCGCGGGCGCGCTGCTGGCCGTGTCGGTACGCGCGGGATAGAGACACTGGCCCGCATGCGGCCAGTGCCGCCCTGAATCAGACAGCGACCGCACGCGCCGCATCGAGCGCGCTGCTTGGCGCATCGGGCCGCTCAGGCACAACGGCCGGCGGATTGCCTGCGAGCGCGATGTGCGCATCCCCCCACGCCTTCAGCGCCGCCATCACCGGTTGCAGGCTGCGGCCGCGCGCGGTGAGGCTGTATTCGACCTTGGGCGGCACCTGCGCATACACCTTGCGCGCGATCAGGCCGTCGGTCTCCAGCTCGCGCAACTGGTTGGTCAGCATGCGCTGGGTGACGTTGGGCAGACGGCGGCGCAGCTCATTGAAGCGCAGCGTGCCGTCCAGCAAGTGGTGCAGCACCACGCCCTTCCACTTGCCGTCGATCAGGCTAAGCGTGGCTTCCACCACGCAGCCAGGGCTGCAATCCAGGCGGCGATGGCGCATGCGCGGCATACAGTATCCTTTTCAACACTATGTGCACAATATGTGCGTACTTGTTCAACAGCATGGTAAGCACTACGGTTCTCCTGCGCAATTCGCCGCATTCAAACCAGGAGAAACCCATGCGTGCCATCGGCTATCAAACCCCGCTGCCCATCGACGCTGCCACGTCGCTCGTCGACATCGAACTGCACGGCCTCCAGCCGAGCGGCCACGATGTGCTGGTGGCCGTCGAAGCCATTTCAGTGAACCCCGTCGACGTGAAAGTGCGCGCCAGCAGCGCACCACCCGCGGGCGAGTGGAAGGTGCTGGGCTGGGACGCCGCGGGCACCGTGCTGGCCACCGGCCCCGAAGCGACGCGCTTCCGTCCGGGCGACCGGGTGTACTACGCGGGCGACATCACCCGGCCGGGCAGTTACTCCGCGCTGCACTGCGTGGACGAACGCCTCGTCGGCCACATGCCCGCCAGCCTCGACTTCGCCCAAGCCGCGGCGCTGCCGCTGACCGCGATCACCGCGTGGGAGGCGCTGTTCGACCGGCTGGACGTGCGTCGCCCCGTGCCCGGCGCCGCGTCCGCGCTGCTCATCATCGGCGGCGCGGGCGGGGTGGGCTCCATCGCCACGCAACTTGCGCGGCAACTGACCGGACTCACCGTCATCGCCACCGCCTCGCGTCCCGAAACGCGCGACTGGGTGCAGCGCATGGGCGCCCATCACATCCTCGATCACAGCCAGCCGCTGGCACCGCAGCTGCAGGCCCTCGGTCTGGGCGCACCCGCCTTCGTGTTCAGCACCACGCAAACCGCGCGGCACCTGGCCGACATCGCCGAACTGATCGCACCGCAAGGACGCTTCGCGCTGATCGACGACCCCAAGCAACTCGACATCTTGGCGTTCAAGCGCAAGAGCGTGTCCATCCACTGGGAGTTCATGTTCACCCGCTCGATGTTCGCCACCGCGGACTTGGCCGAGCAGGGCCGCCTGCTCGACGAGGTGGCGCGGCTCGTGGATGCAGGTCAGCTCAAGACCACGCTCAACACCCGCCTCGGCCCGATCGACGCCGCCATCCTCAAGCGCGCGCACGCGCTGGTGGAGACGGGCAGCAGCATCGGCAAGGTGGTGGTGGAGGGCTGGGAGTGATCGCAACAGCGTGACGGGGCCTGGGTGAAGAGTTGCCGCAACGCAAGGCGAACGCGTTGGACGCACAGCGCGATCAGATGTCGCGAGTCGAAGACCGCCCATGGTCGTCATGCCGAAGTCGATGTGTGGCCCGCCTCGATCAACGTTGGCCCGGCTCAAGCTCGGGGCTGCTCTGAAAAGCTTCACCCAGGTAACCCATGACTGCCCGCACGGTCTCCGAACGCCTGAGATCCCGGTGAGTGACCAGCCAGATGTCGCGCGAGAAAGGAGCGCCCGATTCATCGAGTCTGACCAATTGCTTGTCGGCATCACCAAGAAAGCAAGGCAAGCCTGCGACACCAGCGCCTGCGCGAGCTGCGATGAAATGGCCACTGATGTCGCTCAGCTCGCAACTCACGGGACGTTGCCCGGCGATGTTTAGCAGCCATTTCTGCTGGGGCATGTCAGCAAATTGCTCGTCGTAGGCGATGAAGGTCCAGTGGCTGGGATCGTGCAAGGCCGGGTAATGGTGGCTGGCATACAGCGCGAACCGCATGCGGCCGATACGGCGGACGACATTACTGGATTCCTTCGGGCGTATCAGCCGCAATGCCACATCTGCTTCCCGGCGGCTCAGTGACACTTGGCGCGCTTCAGCAGTGACGGAAAGTTGGATGCCTGGATAAGTCGTCTGGAAATCCGCCATGCGGGTTGCCAGAAAATGCGTAGCCAACACGGGCGGCGCGCTGAGCGTGACCTTGCCACTCAAGGGTGCTTGAGTCGCACGGGTATGCCGTTCGATGGCGAAGGCAGTGCTTTCCATGGCCTTGGCCTGCTCAAAAACCTGAATGCCGACCGGCGTCAGGCGACAGGCACGCGGCAGACGCTCGACCAAGACGACTTGCAATTCGTCCTCCAGTGCCACCAGCCGCCGGCTGACAGTGGCGTGGTCCACCCGAAGTGACCGCGCCGCGCCAGACAGTGTTCCAGCGTTGCCCACGGCAAGGAAATGGCGCAGATTCTCCCAATCGAACATATGTGCGTTTTCTCAAGTTTGAGTTGCAATTTTAGAGAATTTACGCACAGATTGTCGAGGCCTAGCATGCCTCTTGTTCAAGGCTTCGGATGGCTAAAAATGTCTTCTTCGTCTTCCCCACGTGGCACGCTGATTGCGGCTGCGCTTGGCTTCGTCGTGGTGTTGTTGGATGTCAGCGCAGTGAATGTGGCGCTTGGTGCATTGCACCGTGATTTCGCTACCGCCGTGGCGGGGCTGCAATGGGTGGTGAATGCTTACACGTTGGTATTTGCCGCACTGTTGTTGACCAGTGGCTCGCTTGGAGATCGTTTGGGGTCGCGGAGGGTCTTCCTGTGCGGCTTCACACTGTTCACGCTGGCATCGGCTGCCTGTAGCGTCGCCATCAACTTGCCGATGCTGGTCGTTGCCCGGCTGGTCGAAGGTCTTGGAGCGTCGCTGCTGGTTCCCAATTCGCTAGCCATACTCAAGCGCGCCTTTCCGGACAAGCTGCAGCGCAGCCGCGCCGTGGGCTGGTGGGGTGCTATCGGCGGCATATCCCTGGCAGCCGGGCCGGTGCTGGGTGGCTTGCTGGTCACGCATTGGGGTTGGCGCAGCATCTTTCTCATCAATCTTCCGATCGGACTTGTGGGTGGCTATCTCACGCTTCAGTACGTCGCTGCCGACGGCTCGCGCCACCCGCGCCACCATGACGATGGCCTGGATTGGCCTGGACAGCTCGTTGCTATCCTTTCATTAGCTGCATTCACGGCTGCGCTCACGGAAGCGGGACAGCTGGGTTGGGGTAGTGTCTGGGTACAGGGCGGTTTGTTGCTCGCGGTAGTTGCTGCCGCGGGATTCATCTGGATTGAATCGCGTAGCCGTTCGCCGATGCTGCCGCTTGGGCTATTTCGTGTGTCCGCCTTCACAATCGCGACGATCTCGGGTGTCATCGTTAATTTTTCCTACTACGGGCTGATCTTCATTTTCAGCCTGTTCTTCCAGATCGAGCAACAGCTTTCACCGCAGCAGACTGGAATGGCATTTCTGCCCATGACGATTGTGCTGATGGGGGTCAACGTACTTGCCGGACGCCTCATTAGCCGGATGGGCGCGAAGCGGCTAATGGTTCTGGGCTTGCTCATTGCTGCATCGGGATACCTGTTGCTTCTACCTGTTCGCGTCGATGGAGCCTATGGTTGGCTGGTGGTGCCGATGCTCATAGCGTCCAGCGGCATTGCCTTGATGGTCCCGACTATGACCAACGTCACGCTATCTTCGGTGGATGATTCGCGAGCGGGTATCGCATCGGGTGTCCTCAATTCCGCACGCCAAGTGGGCGGACTCCTCGGTGTTGCTGTTTTTGGCTATCTGGTACGCAATACCGGACAGCGGGCTTTTATGCAGGGTATGCATTGGTCGCTCGGCATGGCAGTCATACTGCTGTTGGCGGGAAGCGCCATGTGCTGGCTAAGGTTTGGCACAGATACAGAGAAGCAATTGAGCTGAAAATGAGGCTAATCGGGCATGGAGCTTCGCCACCTCCGACAGCCCATGCACCCGCGCCGTTAACGGTTCCCACGCGCCCACTTGCGTTCGAGAAAACGCTGCACTTCCGCACGATCGGCCGGAAATTCAGCGCGATTGCGCCAGCGCGTGTCTTCCGTGTACTTGGGAGTTCATGTTCACCCGCTCGATGTTCGCCACCGCGGACTTGGCCGAGCAGGGTCGCCTGCTCGGCGAGGTGGCACGGCTCGTGGATGCAGGCCAGCTCAAAACCACGCTCAACACCCGCCTCGGCCCGATCGACGCCGCCACGCTCAAGCGCGCGCACGCGCTGGTGGAGACGGGCCGCAGCATCGGCAAGGTGGTGGTGGAGGGCTGGGAGTCGATCAGAACGAAGTGATGGAATCAAACGACCGGGCGTACTCCACCACCAAACCTAGCCCCGCAAACAGGGCACCGCACAGCACCACGGCCAGCCAGCCGCCCACGTCCCAGGCCAGACTGGCGATCAACGAACCGATGGCGCCACCACCAAAGTACGCGCTCATGTACACCGCATTGATGCGGCTGCGGGCTTCACCAGGTAAGGCGTGAATCGTGGCGAGATTGGCAATGTGCGCGCCTTGGCAGCCTGCATCGATGGCGAGGCAGCCGATGATCAGCCCCCAGACACCCTGCATGGCGAACGCTGCCGCCCCCCATGAAAGCAGCATCGTCACCAGTGCCGCCAGCCGCACCCGGCGCGCACCGCCCGGGCGATCGGACCAGCGCCCCGCGAATGCGGCGGAGGATGCCCCGGCGATGCCCAGCAAACCGAACGCGCCGACTACCGCCGGGCCATAGCCATAGGCCGGGCCTTGCAATACAGGGGTCAGCCCGACCCAGAACACGCTGAAACTGCCGAAGAACAGCGCGCCCGTCAACGCCGCGAAACGCAGTTCGCGATGCCGGACGAACTGACCCAGCGTCGAGGTCATCAGCGCGACATATCCCTGCGTTTCTTCCACCTGCGCGGGCAGCCGTGGCAGCACGCGCCACAGCATCATCCACGTCGCGGCGCTTGAGGCGGCACCGAAGGCGAACGCCCACCGCCAGTTCGCCCACTGTGCAATACCGCCTGCAATCACCCGTCCACCGAGAATGCCGATCATCAGTCCGCTCATCACAATGCCAATCGCTTTGCCGCGCGAAGGAGTCGGCGTGACATGCGCCACCAACGGAATGATCTGCTGAATGATCGAGGACAACAGCCCGACGGCCAACATCGCGAAGGCCAGCCAGAGCACGGAAGGTGCGGCAGCGGCGGCCAGCAAGGCCAAAGGCAGCAGCGCGCCCAGACCCAAAATGAGACGATGCCGGGCATGCCGGTCGCCCAAGGGACCCAGGAACAGCAAACCACCGGCGTATCCGATCTGCACCGCCGACGGCACCACGCCGACCTCCGCGATGCTTGCATGAAACGTCGCCGCGAACTGCTGCAACAAGGGCTGCGCGTAGTAAAGATTGGCGACCGTGACCGCGCAGGCCAGGGCCATGAACAGGGCGAAGTGCTTTGACAGCCCACGATGGGTGTCCGGGGCTGGAGCTGAGTGCGCTGTGATCACGACATCCTCAAGTGACGGTAAGAAAGAGAAATAGCGCCCCGATCTGTGATCAGCCAGAAGGCGCTGCTCAGGGGGCCAGTCCAATCTGAACGCGCTCGGCCAGAACCTCCTTCAACGCCATGATGCCGTTGAGCGCGGCGGGAAATCCGGCATAGACGGCCATCTGAATCAGCACCTCGACCACCTCCTCGCGGCTGCAGCCGACGTTGAGCGCCCCATGCAGATGCACCTTGAGTTGCGGCTGCGCGGTGCCGAGCGCGGTGAGCGCGGCGACGGTGGCGATCTCGCGCTCCTTCAAGCTGAGAACGCCCCTTGCATACACATCACCGAAGCCGAACTCGATGATGTAGCGCGCCAGATCGGGTGCGACATCCTGCAGGGAGGCGATGACGCGCTCGCCGGCTTCGCCGTCGATGGTCTTGAGCACATTCCAGCCACGCTCGTAGCGTTCAGAGAATTCAGACATGCCGTGCACTCCGTTGTGAGATGACGGCCATTGTGGCGCTGCGCGCTATGCTCGTGAAGACAAAACGACGCAAGGTGGTTTTGCATTGATGGAAAACCTGAACTGGGATGATGTGCGCCTGTTGCTGCTGGTGGCGCGCACGCGCAGCCTGTCGGCGGCGGCGGTGCAGCTCGGAGTGAGTCCCTCCACGGTGGGGCGGCGCATCGCGCTGCTGGAACGTGCGCTGGGCGTGACGCTGTTCATGCGCCACGCCAGCGGCTACAGACTGACGGAGGACGGCGCCTCACTGCTGCAGGATGCCCGGCGCGTCGAAGATGCCATGGTGCAACTGCAAGGCCGGGCGGCGGATGCAGGCAGCACTCCCCGAGGGCATGTGCGCCTGGCGACCAACGAGGCGCTGGCGAATCTGCTGATCCTGCCGCGCTGGGCGGCGCTTGCGCCCCGTTATCCGGATCTCGTGTTGGAACTGGTGACCGGGGCTGCGATCCAGGATCTGTATCGGCGCGACGCCGATCTGGCGCTGAGGCTGGTTCGGCCCGAGGCCGGCGGTCTCACCGTGCGCAAGCTGGGGGTGCAGGCGTATGCGGTGTACGCCGCCAAGGGGCTGGCGCCGCAGACCCGCAAGCCCGGCAAGGCGGGGCTCGGCAAACTGCCCTGGATCGGCTGGGATGCCTCCATCCAGCACCTGGTGCAGGCGCGCTGGCAGCGCGAGCAGTTTCCCGAAGCGCGCATCGCGCTGACGGCGAACAGCCTGTTCACCCAGCTGCACGCAGCGGAACAGGGCCTGGGGCTGGCCGTGCTCCCGTGCTACATCGCGGATACCCATCCGCAGCTCACGCGCTGCCTTTCACCGGGGCAATGCGTGTCGCAGGACATCTGGCTGGTGATCCAGCAAGGCCTGCGCGACGCGCCGCGGGTGCGCGTCATCGCGGACATGGTTGCCGCCGTGGTCAGCGACAACCGGAAAGCCCTCGAAGGCCTTCCGCCCTGACCGGCCGGACATTCAACGATGCCGTTCGCAAGCCGTCGTTCAGTCGTGAGATTCAGGCACTCCATTCGCCCTCAGTTCAACCCCCAATAACTCCGCCAGCCGCTCGATCGCATGCCATGGCGTAGGCATCACAGCAAACTGCAAGCCAACATCAGATTGACGGGCAGGCCGAAGTCCTCGACGAGACCCCCATCGGTCTTGTCGCGTACCCGGCCATCGGCATCACGCCAGACTCTGCGCAGCACGGCGGATCGTTCTCGGGTGTTCCAGTGGTCACCGATCCAGGCGGCCACGGGCTTGCCGATGGCCAAGGCGAAAGCCGCCTCAAACACAGATCCGCGATCCGGTTCCACACCGCGGAACGGGCTGAGATTCGCCAGCACCCCGTCGCAATCGCGCAGCAGACGCAACCAAAGGTCAGATCACGGCGCAGTTGGGGTTGTGCAGACCATCCCTAGTGTCCAGTCCCGCTGATACGTGAGCAAAGTCGATGCAGTTTTTCGAGGATGGAGTCGGCAGTAGCGGTCCACTTGAACGGCTGGCAGTTCATGTTGTGGGCGGCGACGAAGTGGTCGATGCGTTGCACGAGTTGTTTGACGCTGGTGAACGAGCCGCGGCGAATGGCCTTGTCGGTGATCAGCGCGAAGAAGCGCTCGACCTGATTGAGCCAGGAGCTGTAGGTGGGGATGAAGTGCATGTGCCAACGCGGTCGTGCTGCCAACCAGGCTTTGATCTTGGGATGGCTGTGGGTGGCGTAGTTGTCGCAGATGCAGTGGATGTCCAGTTCGGCGGGCACGGCCTCGTCAATCTCGCGCAGGAAGGACAGGAATTCCTGGTGCCGGTGGCGCGGTTTGCACGCCGCCAGCACCGCGCCGTTGATCACGTTCAGCGCCGCGAACAACGTGGTCGTACCGTGGCGCTTGTAGTCGTGGGTGACACCCTCGACATAGCCGAACCCCATGGGCAGCATCGGCTGGGTGCGCTCCAGCGCCTGACACTGGCTCTTCTCGTCCACGCAGATCACCAGCGCGTTGTCCGGCGGGCTCAGGTACAGGCCGACCACGTCGCGCAGCTTCTCGATGAAGAAGGGGTCGTTGGACAGCTTGAAGCTCTCGGTGCGATGGGGCTGCAGACCGAAGAGTTGGAAGTAGCGCGCGACGCTGCTCTTGGAGATGCCGGTCTCGGCGGCCACCGAGCGCACGCTCCAATGCGTCGAGCCGTTGGCCGGCTTGGTGTGCAGCGTGGTCTTGATCAGGTGCGCTACGCGTTCATCGTCGATTGAGCGCGGCTTGCCCGGCCGCACGTCGTCGTACAGCCCGGCGATGCGTCGCTCGATGAACCGCTTGCGCCATTTGCCCACTGTGGCCTTGGTCAGCTTCAAGCGCTCGGCAATGGCGTTGTTCGGTTCACCGTCCGCACTGCTCAGAACCATGCGGGCCCGCCTGCTCAGAGCCGCGGGCAGCGAGCGGCTGCGCGCATAGGACTGAAGCTGCGAACGTTCCTCGTCCGACAGCAGCAATTCAACCTTCGGTCTGCCTGTTCTCATCGCGGTATCTCCAGTTCCAAGATACCGCACTGGTATGCAAGACTAATGCCAGTTAATAACGGGACATGACACTAGCGCGTCGCTCCCGAGCCGGCGTAGTACGCATTGCACCAGTCAATGAAGGCTCGGAGCACCGTCGAGACATGCCTTCTGCTCGGGTAGTACAAGTGAAAGCTCGGGATGAAGGGGCACCAATCGTCCAGGGAGCGGACCAGTTGTCCGCTATCTAGAAGCGATTTGGCCGTTGATTCATGGACATAGGCGTAGCCGATGCCTCCGGCCGCCGCCTTCACCATCATGTCGTCGTCGTCGAGCACGAGCGGCCCTACCACGCGAACTGCGATCTTCTCTCCGTCCTTTTCGAACTCCCAGGCGTAGTGCAAGCCGCTCGGGAAACGGCGCCCAATGCATGCGCGCTGTTTCAGATCTTCTGGGTGCCTAATGGGTCCTGTTTTGCTGACATAAGCGGGAGACGCCACCAGGACCAGGCGCTGAGCGGGGCCAATAGGTACTGCCACCATGTCGAGAGCGACACTCTCACCGAACCGAACACCGGCATCGAAGCCCGTTTGGACGATGTCGATGATGCCGTCGTCTGTTATGAGTTCGATTACGGTCTCGGGATGGTCTCGTAGGAAGCCGTCCATGATCGGCGCCAGGAGCACCCTTCCGGCTGGCCGGGGGACGTTAAGCCTCAAGGTGCCCTTGAGCGAGGAGCCGAAGGAATGGGCCTGATCGAGGGCTTCAGAGATTCCCGCGAGCATGGGCTCGATGCGAGACAGCAGCTGGGAGCCCGCGTCAGTGAGCACCACGCTTCTCGTTGTGCGGTTCAGCAATCGGACCCCTAAGCGCTCCTCCAAGCTGCGCATCGTGTGGCTCAGGCTGGATGCGGTCACGTTGCGTTCGTCCGCCGCCTTTCGAAAGCTACGAAGTCGGGCGATGGCGGCGAAGCAGGCAAGTTCGTTGAAGTCGGCGTGCATGGATTGATGAATCACCCTCACTGAGTCGTCCAGTGTATGCACATTGTCGCAGTGCACAAAACTGCCTAAATTGCGCTCATCGACAACAAACGGAGGTCGTCATGAATCAACGTCAGCTGGGAAACAGTGGGCTCACAGTCTCGGCGCTGGGCCTGGGCTGCATGGGCATGAGCTTCGCATACGGCGGCGCGCTGGATGATGACTCGATCCGCGCAGTTCACCGGGCTTTCGAGCTCGGCGTCACCTTCTTCGACACGGCAGAGGTCTACGGTCCATTCACGAACGAAGAGCTGCTCGGCAAGGCCATTAAAGGACTTCCTCGCGATCGCATCCAGATCGCGACCAAGTTCGGATTCAAGATCTTGCCGCATGGTAACGGGTTGGAGCGCATGGTCGGGGTCGACAGCCGGCCGAGCCACGTCCGCGAAGTGGTCGAGCAGTCCCTCAAGCGCCTGGACATCGATGCCATCGATTTGCTCTATCAGCACCGGGTAGATCCTGCGATCCCTATCGAAGACGTCGTTGGAGCCATGGCAGACCTTGTAGCCGCGGGCAAGGTACGTCATCTCGGACTGTGCGAGGTATCGACTGCCACCCTCCGCGCCGCCCATGCTGTTCATCCGATCTCGGCCGTTCAGAGCGAGTACTCCCTCTGGAGCCGGGAGCCCGAGCGCGGTGTCCTTGGGGTCTGCCGGCAGCTCGGAATCGGCTTCGTCCCGTACAGCCCGCTCGGACGAGGTTTCCTCACGGGCAAGCTGACGTCCGCTGATCAGTTGGCCGCGTCGGATTTCCGCAAGTCTCTCCCGCGGTTCCAGGCGGAGGCGCTCGCTCGGAATCTGCGTGTCTTCGAACTGTTCGGCGAGGTGGCCAGGGCTAAGGGGTGCACTCCCGCACAACTCGCGTTGGCGTGGCTCTTGGCTCAAGGCGACTTCATCGTGCCGATACCGGGCGCCAGAACGCTCGAGCACATAGAAGACAACGCGGGAGCCGCCGCTCTGCAACTGTCCGCCTCCGAGATCCGCGCGGTCGAGTCCGCACTGGATCTGCAGGCGATCAGCGGTGCTCGCTACAACGAAGGAGACCTCGCGCTGGTCGAGGGCTGAGCCCCCCCACGAACGTCCGATTCGATTTGATCCAACTTCAGGAGAGGTCGTGAGCAAAGAATCATCGAGCAAGAACAGAATGCCGATTGCCATCTGGGCCCTCGCGGCCGGCGCATTCGGCATCGGGACGACAGAGTTCGTCGTCATGGGGCTCCTCCAAGAGGTCGCGCGAGACTTTGGGATTTCCATCAGCACGGCAGGCTACACGTCGTAGATCAAACCTTGTCCCCTTGAGCTGACGACCATGAGTCCGATGTCCCTCTGCCCCACGCCTACTCCACCTCCTCACCGAGCGCCATCACCGCGCCCAGGTTCGCGACCGCCGAAATGCAGGCATCCCGATGCGGCAGATGGCCCCAGCGCAAAGAGACCAGCGCCGCACGGGCTGGGTGCAGCGCGACCGCGCTTTGGCCGTTGTTGCGCATGGCATCCTGCGCCTTGTCGAGGCAGCGGATCGCCGCCTCGATGTCAGCAGGACTAGGGTGCAGGCCGATGCGCGCGAACGCAATGAGCTGTTGCGGGCATACAAGCCATTCCTTGAGCATGGTGTGGCCTCCTGTTCAATCTGCGACGCGCTGGTTGCGCGCGGCCCTGCGACGACGCTTGATTTCCCAGGCCAGCCGCTTGTAAACGGCCCACAAGAGCTTGGCCGTCGCCCACAGCAGAGGAGACAGAAAAAGCAGCTTGATTCCGAGCGGTGCGCGCATGAACAGGTCCGCGAACCACACGAGGGCCAAGAAGGCGACGATGAACGTCATGCCGACGTATTGCATGTCGAATACTCCTTCATCAGAAATCGCCCTGGCTGGCCTTGCACCAAGCATTTTCTGCACCGTTCTGCTTCGGATGGGCAAGCAACCAGGCCTCATCGTGGCTCCTGGCAGCGCTGGGTCCCGCGGCAGTTGAAGGGCCGGTGGATGAGGACACATCGCGGTAGCGTGTCACTGCCGTACCTCCGCGGTCGAACGCCCCGCCACTGGCAACGGCATAGCGCCCTGAGCAATCCGCTCCGCACGAGTGAGCAGGCCCTGCGCGTAACCGCGTCGGTAGGCTTCGCGCCGCCAGAGCGCCGGATTCGGGTCGAGCCCGGCGAACCCATCGCGGTCACCGACAAAGGCATCGTTCACGGGGTAGCGTTTGAACATCATGACGCGCGCCCCGACGGATCGTCCAGCACAGGCCATTCCAGCCCGCCTGTCGCAGTCGCAGCAGCAGCGGCTGCTTCGGCAGGCTTGTCCTTCTCCCGTCGGGTCAGCAACAGCAACTCATCGGCAACGACCTCGGTTGTATGCCGTTCCGTCCCATCTTTGTCGGCCCATTTGCGCGTGCGCAACTGGCCCTCGACATAAGCCTGTGTGCCTTTGGACAAAAAGTCCGCCGCAATCTCGGCCAGTCGCCCGAATAGCACGACGCGCGACCATTCGGTGTCTTCACGTCGCTCGCCGCCCTTGTCTTTCCAGGTGCGTGAGGTCGCAAGCGCGAGCGTGGCGACGGCCACGCCGTCTGCGGTATAACGCACCTCGGGGTCGCGGCCGAGGTGACCGATCAGTTGCACCTTGTTGAGAGAGGCCATGCTTCACTCCATCGAGGGGATGGAACGAATAGTACGTAATGCCTAACATCCAGTAAATAGGTATTCCCTATTGTTTTACAGATTGAACCAGGGCGCTCACTGGGCCGCCGACGCTCAGATTGGCTTGCCGAGCCATGCCCAGATCACGCGGCCGTGAACGTGCAAGCTGGACGTTTCTTCAGGAGAGATCTCCCAGCCCTTGTAGAGACCATTGTCCGAGTTGACGGACAGGGACTTCGGCATGCGCTGGATGCGTTTGATAAAGGTTTCGTCGCCGAAGGTGAAGAGGTAGACGCCGTCACGATCGATGGTTTCCACCGATCGATCAATGACGACGATGTCGCCGTCATTGATCGTGGGCTCCATCGAGTCGCCTGCGACCGTGACCAGCGCAAGCGAAGCCAGCGCCACGCCTGAGTTGCGCAGGATGCGGGCCACGATGTCTTGACAGACCTGCACAGCGCCGACGCGCAACTGGGCTTCCAGGTAGCGCCCCGGTCCCGCGGCCGCCTTCAGGTCGTACTGAGGCAGGGTGACCATCCCATCGACGATGCGCAGGGAGGGGTTGTATCCCCACTCTTCGCGCACCCCCCAGTGTTCCGGCCCGACGACGTCTGAGAAATATTGAAACAGGGCGCCGAGGCGAGACTTGGCCACGCGACCATGGTGGATCCAGTCCTGTACAGACGGCGGCTTGATCTCCATGGCGCGCGCCAGGGTGACCTTCGACACGCCCTTTTTCAGTCGCGCCGCCTCAATCGCAGCACCTAGTTCTTTGCCTGTAAGCATTGCCTTATTTGAACGCAAAGCGAAAAATAAGGCAATGCACTTTCATAAAATAATGCAATACCTTATACTGACCTGATGAGAACCAACACCCGCCTGTCCGAAGCGACCTCAGCCCATGGCGGTCTGTCCGCTTGTGCACGCATGATCGGCGTGAGGCCCCCCACCCTGCATCAATGGATCAAGGGGCTGCGTCCGGTACCCCCGCGGCGATGCTATGCAATCGAGTCCGCGCTGGCGGTTCGCCGTTGGGATCTCCGACCCAACGACTGGCATCTGATCTGGCCGGAACTGGTGCGCGCACCGGGTGCGCCGGCCGTGACCGAATCCACGCCCGGCGCCGGGCCACCGCGAGAGGACAGCCGTGAATGAACCCCTGAGACTACTCGTGACTGCGGAGGAAGCGGCCCGCATGCTTTCGATGGGCCGATCGACCTTCTGGCGTAACGTCAGCGCAGGGGTCTTGCCGCAGCCCGTGCGCATCGGCGGCCTCACCCGCTGGCGGGTCGCCGATCTGGTGCAGGTGGTGGATCCGGGGGCACAAACGATGGCGGAGCAGGGGAGGGCGGCATGACGCAGGTCTCTCCCAGCCGTGACATCAGCCCCGCCCCTCTCACCCCACCCACCTGCGACCTGCGCGCCATGCCTCACATGCCGCTGGACGTGACGCGAGTGCTCAACTCCGACTTCATCGCCCAGACCGACTGCCCCGCCTTCAAGGTCGGCATGACGCTGATGATGACGAGCTGGCAGCAGGTGCCCGCGGCCAGTCTGCCCTCGGACGACAAATCCTTGGCCTGGCTGGCCCACGTCACCCCGCAGCGCTGGCGCAAGATCAAAGAGCAGGCGCTGCGCGGATGGATGTTGTGCAGCGACGGCCGTCTGTATCACCCCGTCATCGCCGAGTTCGCACTGGACGCCTTTGACAAAGTGCGAGACCGGCTCGACGACAGCGCCCCAGCCCGGCGCATCAGCAGCAGCGCCGAGCGCATGCGCCGCCTGCGCGCCCGGCAGAAAGCCGAGCGTGACGCCGACTCAGCAGCGTCACATGTGACGCCCGAAGTGACGCCGCGTGACGTCACCAGTGACGGAAGTGACGCGTCACCTGTGACGCCCCCTCCCAACACCCCACCCCCTAAAGAAGAAGAGAAAGAGAAAGGGAGTGACGCACGTAACGCGTCACCTGTGATGCCGACCGTGACGCAGCCAGTGACGCCCATCACCGCGTCACAGCCCCAGCGTCACCTGCCCATCCTTCAATCCATGCCTGCGGCTGCAGTCGCTGACGCGCCTTCGCCGCCCCCCATCTCTCAGACACAAGACACGACCCCCAACCCGGCGCCGATGGACGGCAAGGCCAAAGGCAAACACCCGCTGCTCACCCTTGCAGAAAAACACCTCGCCGAGCAACTCTGGCAGCACTACAGCGAGGCCTTCCAGTCCCGCTACGACGCCCCGCCGCTGCGCGACGGAAAGGTGAACTACCAGCTCGCCAGCCTCACCCGCAGCCTGGGTCAGCAAGCCCCGGCCGTCGCTGCTCACTACCTCCAGAGCAACCACGACTGGTACGTCCGCAAGGGACACGACCTCGGCACCCTGCTGGCCGACGCCAGCAAGGTGAGAGCCGACTGGATGGCCGCCAGCAAACGCGCCGCCCAGCTCGACGCCGTGCGCGCCCGCAACCACCAGCCTCCGCAAACCGCCACCCCGCCCAAGGAGTCCCCACCCGCCCCGGAAACCATCCGAGCCCAGCTCGCCGCCCTGCAAGACAAATTCACCCGCCGCGCCGCCAGCGCCTGATCCTCTCAACCCTTCCCCATGATGCAAGCGACCGCCATGACCTCCACCACAGCCCTTCCCCTGGACTTCGGCACCCCCGGCGCCGACCCGCAGCAACTGCGCGCCGTTCCTCTGGACGCCGTGCAGACCGAGAGCGATTTCCCCGTGCGTCGCCTCGATGCCGACACCCTCGACGATTTGGCGAAAAGCCTGGAAATCGTCGGCCAGCTTCAACCCATCGGCGTGCGCGCCGCAGGGAAGAACTGGTCGCTGATCTACGGTGAACGACGTGTGCGCGCCGCCCGCCTGCTGGGCTGGCGCACCCTGCTGGCGCGGGTGTTCTCGCCCATCGGCGCCGCGCCCGTGGTGCTGCGCGCCACCGAGAACATGCACCGGCAGGAGTTCAGTCTGGAAGATGCCGCCGACACGGTGCTGCGTCTGGTCTCCGCCGGCATGACGCCGCCGAGTATCGCCAAGGCACTCGCCCGGCGCGAGGCCTGGGTGAGCGGCATGCTGTCCTTCGCCCGCAACCCCCTGGCGCGCGAACTGGCCAGCTTGGGGCGCTTGCAGTCGGTCTCCGCCTGGGAGTCCTTCGCCGCGCTCGACCCGACCGAGCAGGGCACCGTGCTGGACTCCAGCGACACCATCACCGTGGCCCGCTGCGACGAAGTCCGTCAGGCGTCGCGGCAGAAGGAGGCGCGCCGACAACGGCAACTGGCGCCCGCCGCATCAGAAGCTTCACCCTCAGCAGCGCACACGGAGTGTGAAGCGGCACAAGCCTGCGCGGCGGCTTCCGCGCAAGCCTGCGCATCCGCCGAACAGGACATCGATTGGCAAGAAGAAAACCCGCCGTCGGACAATGCCATCACGCTCACCCTGCGGCAGGATCAAAAGCAAGCCCTGCAGCGCATCATGGCCGACGAGAATCGCGATCTGGACGACATCCTGCAGGAAGCGGTCGATGTCTATCTCACCCATCGGCAGGGAGCAGGCCATGAATGAATCGCAGATGACGACAACACAGGCCGCCCAGGCGCTGTTCACGAGCCTGCTCGATGAACAGGTCCATCTGTTTACAGGAGTCAGCACCCTGAGCATGGACGATGTGCGCCAGAGCCTGTACCTCTTCTGTCTGGAGCACGCCGCAGGCCTGGATGCCTTCAATCCCCTGCTGGGCACCCCCAAGAACTACATCATGGGCCGCATGTGGGGCTTGGTCGAGCGCTGGCGGCCGATGTCCTCGCTCGATGACATCCTGACCGATGACCACGACCCACCCATCCGCCAGAGGCTGCCCGATGCGATGCAGGCACCGGGGGTGGAGACCGCGCTCATCGCCCGCGCGCAGCGCCAGGCCGAAGAGCAGATCCGGGATGACCTCGAACTCGCCAGCCGCAAATCCCTGCACGGCCTGCCGACCACAGTCGCGCTGGTCACTCACTGCGACCGACCCCTCAGCGAAGTCGCCCGGCGGTGCGGCAAGAACAGGTGGCGGCTGCGCAAGGTGGTGCGTCAGAACCGCAGCGGCTTGGAACAAGACTCACGCGCCGCAGGATAATGGGGCCGGAGGCATTGCAAGGGTATGGCACAGACTCGACAGAAACCCACCGAAAGCCCTGCCGCGTTCCGCAGAAAATACCCGGCGCTCGTATGGTCCAACCCGCAGGCGCCGGACGAGGTGTGGATGCGCCAGGTGCTGATTCATCCTGGATTCGACCTGTTTTTGGACGCCCTGATCGCGTTCGGACTCGATCCGTTGGAAAGGCAATGGGCCATCCTGCTGGCCGCGCAAGACCCGGGCGCGCTGCGTGCGCGCAAGATCACTAATGACCTGCTCCAAAATGCCCGAGACGCCCATGCTCACCTCCGCGCTGAGACCTGACACGGCAGCGCTTTGGCAGGCGCTGCAACACCCTGAGGTGGCGCCGTTGCTGCGAGGGTTTGTCTTGGTCGGCGGCTCTGCCCTGACGCTGCGCATCGGCCACAGAGTCAGCGAAGACCTTGATCTGGCCTACTCCGAAGGGAAACTTCCGGTGGTGCGCATCCCAAGGCTGATGGATGCACTCGCCCGCCACGGCATCGACTGCGTGCGCCAGCACGATCTTGCTGCTGAAGAAGAATTTTTCGAATCCGGCCTTGACCTTGCCGATTACCAGCAGAACTTCGTCGCGCAATGCAGCGTCAAGTTGACATTGGTCAGTCTGGATCAATCCGCCAGGACGCTGATCGGTGGGGATGCAGCGTCGCCCCTGCGGGTTGCCACCCTCGATGAGATTTTCAAGACCAAAGCGCTGGTCTGCGCAGATCGATCGAAGACGCGGGACTGGTACGACCTGCACACCCTGATGACCGAGGAAGGCTACACCATCGCCGATCTGCACAACGCCTTTGTCGAGTCTGGCCAGCCTTCGAAATACGACATCGCAAAATCGCGGATGACATCAGGGCGACCGGAGGCTTCCGATGAAGGCTATTTGCAGCTCGCAGGCCGCAGCAAGCCCACACTCGATGTCATGCGGGACTATTTCGAGGCAGGTTTTCGGGAGTTCGAGGTCGCAAGCATGTCGGGCGCGCTACGCCTGGAGCGCGAAGCCGATCAACGGTGTGTGCCAAAGCCTCGTATCGCATCCAGGCGCAAGCGCGACATCGCACGCTGACCGCGCGGGCGGCGCAGGATAATGCGGATCATGAAAACCGTCGGCCACCGGAACCCCCACCCCATCACCCTGCACGCCAGAGCCGGAGCGCTGGAGGAGTTCGGGCGTTTCAACGACGCCGTTCACAGCCTCGGCCGCACACGCATCCTTCTTCCCAAGGGAGTGTTCAGGCTGTCCCATGAGGAAGCCGACAGGCAGAAGACCGAGGGCATCGCCCGCGGCATGGCTTTGTTGGCAGCGGATCGCGATCAAGGCGCATCTGGCGCCACCCGACAAGGCCAGAAGTGATGCAGAGGATGTTGCAGACCTTGCGCTCAGAGATCGACGCCATCGACGAGCAGCTCATTGAGTTTCTCGCCAGACGCTTCACGGTCACCCGGCAGGTCGGACAACTCAAGGCGCATCATGCGCTGCCCGCGGTGGACACCGAGCGCGAATCTGCCCAGCAGTTGCGCTATGAGCAACTCGCGCGGGCAAATGGCCTCGACCCGGCTCTGGTCACGGGTCTGTTTCGTGACATCATCGCAGCAGTGGTGCGTCAGCACGGTGAAGCCATCACCCCAGAACGCCCCGGATCAAGCCAGCCGCCGCGCGGCCGGAAAGATCACGGCAACGAGCGGTGAATCACCACTTCGCGGCCAGCCCATCACCCTTGGGCGCCAGCGGGCTCGCCTGCGGCGTCCAGGTGACGACAGGCCGCACCGGCGGCAGCGCGGCGCCGACAGTGGCCCATGACGCGATCTGCCCGCCCGGAATGGCTGGCACGACGACGCCTGCTTTTCCGAAAACCTTTTCCCCATAAGCCATTCCCACTGGGCTGCTGAGCTTGCCGGTGTTGTACGCCGACAAAGTGGAGCGCAGATCGCCAGAGCGCGACCAACCTTCCAACAGAACCGTCTGCGCAGCGCTCAGATTCATGCAGGGATCGAGAATCTGATCGACGCCCAGCCCCAGACTGGGCAGATTCCTGCTGTTGATCTGCGCTAGGCCGATGTCCACCGAGTGCCCCTGGGCGATCAACTCCCTCGCCAGCCGTGCGACCTCGGCCACTGTTGCCGGCGCATAGCTCTTGCCGCTGGTGTTGTCGTGCAGGGCCAGCGGATTGCCGCCGCTTTCCTGCTGCACGATGGCGGCCAGGGTCACCGGCGCGACCTGTGGTGCGCATTGCTCCATCAAGGCGATAGCGCTCATTGGGTGGAAGGTGAAGAAACGACAGATTGCGGCGCAGGGGTGGTCGCTCGCTGATCGGGGGCCGAAGGCGAACCCGGCGTGCGAGCTTCCCCGCCGCCGCAGCCGGACAAGGCCACCGCGCAGAGGGCGAGGGTGGCCCAGTATCGGACCGCGACGGATACCCGCGACTTCATGCCAAGCCCCCTGTTTCTGAGCATTCAAAACGCACGACGTGGGAGCCCACGGGCAATAGCCGGTGCTCCACATGTGCGCGAACCGCATTGCGCAGCGCAATCGCCTCAAACTGTGCACCGTGCTGCTTGAGCGACGCCAGACGTTGGCGTCTGACCCTGACTCTGCGAGCGTGGGACAACTGCCCCATGACCCCACCGCGCAGAGTCCCCAGAGAACCACCCCTTCCTGGAGACACAGCATGCGCCTCATCATTGCCGAAAAACCCTCTGTCGCCCAAGCCATCGCCAGCGTGCTGGGCGGAGCCAGAAAAGCGGACGGCTACATCGATTGCCCAAGCCTCAAAACTCGCGTGACCTGGTGCTTCGGCCATCTGCTGGAGCAGGCCAAGCCCGAGGACTATGTGGACGGCGGCAGAGTGACGGCATCCCACCTGCCGGTCATCCCCAGCGCATGGAAGCTCTCACCTCGCGATGGCGGCGCGGGCAAGCAGATCAAGGTGATTCGGGACTTGCTCAAAGACACGACCGAAGTCGTCAACGCGGGCGACGCCGACCGTGAAGGGCAGTTGCTGGTCGATGAAGTCTTGCTGTTCCTCAACTGGAAGGGCAAGACCCTGCGCCTGTGGCTGTCCAGCCTGGATGACGAGAGCGTGCGGCGCGCGCTGGCGACCCTCAAGAACAACGACACCTTGCGCCCCCTCTACGAATCCGCTCTGGCCCGCCAGCGTGCCGACTGGCTCATGGGCATGAACGCCTCCATCGCCCTGAGCCGCAATCTGCAAGCCCGCGGGGTGCAGGGGGCCTGGAGCGTGGGCCGCGTGCAGACCCCCACCCTGGCGCTGCTCGTTGACCGCCAGCGCGAGATCGAGCACTTCAAGCCGCGCGATCACTACCAGGTGCAGGCAGCCCTTGATGGCGACATCCGCGCCCTCTGGCAGATCCCCGAAGACCTGCAGACCGACGACGGCCTGCTGCTGGACAAGTCCGCCGCCGAAGCCTGCGCTAAGACGGTGCAGGGCCAGCGTGCGACCATCGCCGCTTTCACCCGCAAGGCGGGCGAGCGTCAGGCACCGATGCCCTATGCCCTCAGCACCCTGCAGAAAACCGCCAGCAGCCGACTGGGACTCTCCGCCAAGGACACGCTGGCCGCGGCCCAGGAACTCTACGAAGCCAAGCTCGCCACCTACCCGCGCTCCGACTGTCCCTGGCTCCCCATCGAAATGCACGCCGCTGCCGCGCAGATCATTCGCGCCCTGGGCGCAGCGGACATCGCGGGCATCGACCCTGAACGCCGCCATCCCGCCTGGAATACCGCCAAGGTGGAAGCACATCATGGCATCATTCCTACAGGCCGCAGCCTCGCCGAGGTCTCGGGCCTGTCCGAGAACGCGAAAAGGGTGTACAGCCTGCTGCGCGAGTCTTACCTGCGCCTGTTCATGCCGCCGGAAACCTTCGAGACCCGCGAAGCCCTGTTCACCTTTCCCGGTGCAGAGCGCTTCAAGGCCAGCGCCCGCATCGTGCAGGAACCTGGATGGACGCAGCTCGGCCAAGCTGACAACAGCGCGGAAGGCGGCGAGCACGAACTGCCCGCCAGGCTGCTCATCCTGACCGAGGGCCAGCAACTGGCCTGCGAGTCCGCGCAAGTGCAGGCCAAGCGCACCAGTCCGCCAAAACCCTACACCGACGGCACGCTCATCGCCGCCATGACCGGCGTGCACAAGCTGGTCACCGACCCGAAGCTCAAAGCCCGTCTCAAAGAGACCTCCGGCCTAGGCACGGAGGCGACGCGCGCGTCGATGATCGAAGTGCTGATCGCCCGCGAATACGCTGAGCGCAAAAAGAAGGAGATTCACCCGACCGACCGCGGCGTGCAGTTGATCGACATGCTGCGCAAGGTCGCCCCTGAGCTGGCCGATCCCGGCACGACCGCCCTACAGGAAGATGCCCTGGCAGCAGTGGCCAGCGCCCGGGCGACGTTCAACGCCTTCATGACGGAACAGATCGACAGCGTGCGCGAGTCTACCCAAAAGCTGCTGGTCGGCCAGCTCGGCGCAGCGCCCGCCATTCTCCACGCCTGCCCCGCCTGCGGCGGCAGCCGATGCGCCAAACGCACCAGCAAGGCCGCGGCGACCTATCACCGCTGCCTGGATTGCGACGCCGCATTCGGCGACGACGGCGGCAAACCCGGCAAGCGATTCGAGGACAAGCCGCAGGGCGATGGCGCAGCAAGCAAAGCGCCCGCATCCGGCCCGAAGTGCCCGACCTGCAAGAAGTCCACCTTCAGGAATGAAACCAAGACCGGCAAGGCTTACTACCGCTGCGGCGGGTGCAAGGGGGCTTGGTGGCCGGATCGCAAGGATGAAGGCAAGCTTGGGGCGAAGTGGGAAGACAAGGCGGGAGCCCGAGCGTAAAACCTAGAATCGACCTATGTCCCAATCACTAGCCGCGCTGCTAAAGCTCATTGACACCCGCAAGGCGCTGCTCGACGCCCGTCGCCCGCTGCCGCCAGCAACGCTCGCTAGTCTGCATGACAAACTGGCGCTGGAGTGGACCTACAACTCCAACGCCATCGAGGGGAACACCCTGACGCTGCGTGAGACGCAGGTCGTGCTCGAAGGCATTACCGTGGGCGGCAAATCGCTGAGGGAGCACCTCGAAGCGATCAACCATCAGGAAGCCATCGGGGCGGTGGAATCGCTCATCCAGTCGGGCAAGCAGATGACCGAATGGGACGTGCGCGGCATCCACCAGATCGTACTCAAAGGCATAGCCCCGGAGTATGCCGGGCGCTACCGCACAGAAAACGTCGCCATCGTAGGGGCGAGTCATACGCCGCCCGCCGCAGTGCAAGTGCCCGAGCGCATGACCGAACTGATGCGGTGGCTCAACAGCACGCCATCGGGTGGCCTGCATCCCGTGGCACGCGCTGCGGAATTTCATACCCGCTTCGTCGAAATCCACCCGTTCGTTGACGGCAATGGCCGCACCGGAAGACTGCTGATGAATGCCGTGCTCATGCAGGATGGGTATCCCCCAGCGGTGATTCGCGCAGAGAACCGGCCCGCCTACTACGACGCGCTTGATCGCGCCTGCGTGACCAGAGACTATGGCGACATCACGCGCCTAGTGGCTCAAGAGACGATACGTTCCCTAGACAGCTATCTTGAAGTCATTGAAGGCAGGCAGCCAGGACGAGAACCAGAGCAGACCCAGCGGCGCGTGAAACGACCAGGGCGGACAGGTGTCGAGCGTTAACCATCATTCCGGCAGAAATGCCATGGGGAAGTGGGAGGAGCGGAAGTAAAATCAACGACATGAATGAACGTGCCCGCCACCTGGAGGGTGCACGTCAGCACATGGCCGCCAAGGCTGAAAAACTTCATCATTGGAACGTGTCATATCGGTCTGTCACACGCAGGACCTTGCCCGGATTCATGATGTTGCGGGGGTCCAGGGCCTTCTTGATCGCAACCATGGCGTGCATTGAAGGGCCACGTTCGAGTTCAAGAAAATCGAGCTTTCCGTATCCAATGCCATGCTCCCCCGTGCATGTCCCACCGAGTCTGATGGCGCGCCGCATCAAGCGGGCGTTGAGTTCCGCTGCGCGCGTCATTTCATCGGCATCGTCGGGGTTGACAACGATGCACAGGTGGAAATTGCCATCACCAACATGTCCGCACATCGGCGCAGTCAACCCCAACTCCAGAACGTCTTGCCGAGCAGCAACTGCGGCATCACCGAGCATGGAGATCGGTACGCACGCATCGGTTGGTATGCCATGACATCCTGGACGCAGCGCTAGCGCTGCCCACCACACATCGTGCCGCGCTTGCCAGAGTTGGGAGCGAGCCTCGGGCGTCGTCGCCCAAGCGTAGCCAGAGCCTCCGTTGTCGCGCGCGATGGCCTCAACCATCTCGACTTGTTCTGCGAGGCTCGCGGGGGAACCTTGAAACTCGAAAAACAACGTTGGCACCTCAGGCAGATTAAGCTTCGAATAGCGATTGCAGGCTGCAACTTGCAGTTCATCCAGAAATTCGATGCGGCCAATGGGGATACCTGTCTGGATCACCTGGATGACTGTGTCGATGGCTGTCTGCAGACTGGGGAAGCCACATCGTGCCGCACTCACGCCTTCTGGCAGTGGATGCAGTCTGAGCGTCAACTCGGTGATGATCCCCAAAGTCCCTTCAGCACCTGTAAACAGGCGGGTCAAGTCATAGCCTGCTGCAGATTTCCTGGCGCGCCCACCCGTTTCGATAATCTCTCCACTGGACATCACGACCTGAAGTGACATCACGTTGTCACGCATCGTGCCATAGCGCACCGCATTCGTTCCTGACGCGCGCGTCGACGCCATGCCGCCAAGAGAGGCATCCGCGCCCGGATCGATTGGAAAGTGAAGCCCGGTGCCATGCAATTCAGCGTTCAACTGTTTTCGCGTCACTCCGGCCTGTACTCGGCAATCGAAGTCTGCGGTGTTGACTTCGAGGATGGCATTCATCTGCGACAGATCAATGCATATGCCGCCTGAGATCGCCCCGATTCCTCCCTCACAGGATGTTCCCGTACCGAATGGAATGACAGGAACTGAAGATGCGTGGCAGATATCGACAACTGCTGCGACATCCTGCGTGGACTTCGCAAAGACGACGGCATCAGGTGGGCATGTCGGATGAAAGGAGACATCTTTTCCGTGCTGATCGCGAATGGTTTGACCCAGTGCACATCGCTCACCGAATAATTCCCTCAGTTGAGTGATGATCTGCGCCTTCTCGCTTTTCGCCACGGCAGTCATTTGACGTCCCCCTGGGGTTGGTTAATCAAGCACATTGTGGACCGGTCCATTCGTCACATTTCAGGCGCAGATCCTGGGTATTGAATTTCTTGAAGCACACATCAGCGCAGCGTCCAGGCCGCGATGAGGGCCCCGGCCAGCAAAGCCAGCGCCGCCCCTAGCAGCGCCGCACCTGTGCCCGCCATGCCTCCCGCGTGCAG
Organism: Thiomonas sp. X19; assembly: GCF_900089495.1. Classification (NCBI taxonomy): domain Bacteria; kingdom Pseudomonadati; phylum Pseudomonadota; class Betaproteobacteria; order Burkholderiales; genus Thiomonas; species Thiomonas sp. X19. The sequence goes on from NZ_LT605203.1 coordinate 4,571,761, forward strand.
ATGCAGGAAACCGCCAAGCAAGGCGATGCCCAGCGCGCCCGCCGCTTGCCGTGCGGTGTTGTTCACCGCCGAGGCCATGCCGGCGCGTTCGTGCGGCACGGCGCCGATGGCGGCATGCACCACGGCCGGCATGGCCGGCACCAGGCCCAGCCCGGCCAGCAGCAGCCAGGGCGCCATCGCAAGAAATGGGGTCTGCGCCTCAACACGCACCAAGCCGAGATAGGCGACCCCCATCAGCGCCAACCCGGCGACAGATGTCCAGCGCGCGCCGAACCGCCCCACCAGCCGCCCGCCGAACGACACCAGCACCACGAAGGGCAGAAACATCACGCTCAGCCGCACCCCGGCCTGCGCCGCCGACAAGCCTTGCACGTGCTGGAAGAACAAACTCATGGCGAACAGCATGCCCATGACGCCGAAGTTCATCAAGCCCGCCGCCACATTGGCGCCGGTAAACGCAGGAAGGCGGAAGAAGGTCAGCGGAATCAGCGGCTGAATCACGCGGCCCTCCCACCAGACAAAGAGCCCGCCGCCCAACACGGTGACGCCGCCAGCCAGCAGGATGGGCGGTGCGGCCCAGCCCAGCGCATGGCCTTCGATCAGGGCGAACAGCAAGGCGGCCAAGCTCACCGTGGCCAGCACCTGCCCGACCGCGTCCAGCTTCCGCTGAGTGTCCCCGTGAGATTCGCGCACGGAGCGGGCGGTCAGCAGCAAAGCCACCAGCCCGACCGGCAGATTGATCCAGAAGATCGCCCGCCAGCCCAGCGCATCGACCAGCACCCCGCCCAAGGTCGGCCCGGCCACCAGCGCCACTCCTGAAATACCCGCCCACAGGCCGATGGCCCGCGCCCGCAGGCGCGCATCGACGAAGGCCTGTCGCAGTATGGCCAGGGAGTTGGGCAACAAAGCCGCGGCGCCCACGCCCTGCACCACGCGCGCCGCGTTCAGCCAGGCCAGAGAGGGAGACAAGGCGCACAGCAGCGAAGCCAGCACGAAGACCACCAGGCCGAGGGTGTAGACGCGCTTGCGGCCGTACAGGTCGGCCAGTTCGCCCGCGCCCAGCATCAGGCTGCTGAAGCTCAGCGCGTAGGCGTCGCTCACCCATTGCAGGCCGGACAGCGTGGTGTGCAGTTCGCGATGAATCTGCGGCAGCGCGACGTTGACCACGGTGATGTCGAGTTGCACCATGGACAGGCCGAGAGAAACGGCGAGCAGCAGACCGAGCGGAGACGGAACTGCACCGCCCGTGATTTGCGTTGAAGTCTCTGCAAGAGGTTCTGGTGGTGACATACGGGTCAGTCAATGCGTCGCCGCACGCTGCGCAACCAAGGTGGTCATCGGCCAAAGCAAGGTGCAACTACCGCCCCCATCTTGCACTGTCAGGAAGTCCTGAACTCCCTCAAGACAATCCTCGTCCGAATACTCCGGCTTGGCAGAAAACAGCAGACGTAAAAACTTGCCCAGATGCTGAGAATCGGCAAATCGCCATCGCGCGGTGTTGTCGTAGAACGCGGGGCAGCTCCAGCCCGTCAAACCACAAATTGTGGTGGCGAAATCTTGGGACAAAAATGACACCTCATGGCCGGTCACGCAGGAGCGAGCGATGAAGCTATCGAAATAGCGCGCCAATGTCGTGCCCGCAAAGATGTCGGTGATCACCAACCGACCGCCAAGTTTGGTGTGCGCGGCGAATCGCTCAAACGCCCGCATTTTGTCGCGGACATGATGGATGGCGCCGCGGCTCCAGACCGCGTCGAAACCCTTGAACGCCAGTTCCATATCCTCTGCTGCCTGGTGGTGGATACGGATATTGCGCGGCAGAATTTCGGCAAGCCCTTGCGTTTGCTCTGACGCGGGATCGACGATGTCCAGGCGGCCGTTCGCACCAAGCGTTCTGGCAATTTCGCGGCTGAAGTACCCTGTTCCGGCACCAACCTCCACAATGGATTCCCCTGGTCTTGGTTGAAGCAAGTCGTGCATTAATTTCAAATCGTGTAGCCACGCGTCGGGATACAGACGCAGGGCATCCTGATAGTTGGTCGAGCGCTCACCACTGAATTCGGCATCGGTGTCGGCATACATGGCAATGATCTCCAAAATTGACAAAAGGCTGAAAACCGCGATCAACAACCGCATCCCATTGCGGCCGTGCCCGTTTCATTGCACGCTCTCCACCGCCAGCGGAGTTTTCTTTCCCTCTTTGAACTGCGACAGGGTGATGACCGGATGCACCAATTCGCCGGTGGAGGTGAAGCGAATGTCTTTCTTGGTCACGCCCTCGTAGTCGACGTGGCGGATGAAGGGCAGGTAGACCTTGGGATCGACCGACTTGGCTTTCATCATTGCGTGGGCCAGCACCATCGTGGCGTCATAGGCATAAGACGAAAACGGCTGCAGGGCGGAGGCGCCGAATGCCTTCACGTAGCGGGCCTTCCATGTGGGCCCACCGGGCATGTCCTGCAGCGGCGTGCCGCCTTCGGCGCAAATCGTGCCGTTTACCGCAGGGCCGGCCAGTGTCGCTAGTTCGCTGGTGCAGATGCCGTCGCCGCCCATGAACTGCGCCTTGACGCCAAGCTGCGCCATCTGGCGCAGCATCGGCCCGGCCTGGGCATAGGCCCCGCCGTAGAAAATCACCGCCGGATGCGCCGCCTTGATCTGGGTGAGGATGGCGGTGAAATCGGTCGCGTGGTCATTGGTGTATTGGTGATCGACGATGCGCATGCCGTCCTTCTTCGCGTCGGCAATGAACACGGAAGCGATGCCCTGGCCATAGGCGGTGCCGTCGTCCACCACCGCGGCGGTCTTGTCGTGCAGGTGGTGTGCCGCGTATTGCGCCAGGCCGGCGCCGATGGCGTCGTCGTTCGCCAGCATGCGGAAGAACGTCTTGAAGCCCTGCTGGGCAATTTTGGGATCTGTGGAAGCCGGGGTGATTTCAGGAATGCCCGCGCGGTCATAGATGCGCGAGGCTGGGTAGGTGCAGCCAGATTCGAGGTGGCCGACGACGCCGTTCACTTTTTCATCGGCGAACTTTTGCGCCACGACCGTGGCCTGCTTGGGGTCGCCCTGGTCGTCCTCCACATCCACCTTCCAGGTCACCGGCTTGCCGTCGATGCTGGCGTGCTCGGCGTTCAGGTGCTGAATCGCCATCGAGACACCGTTGGCCGCATCCTTGCCGTAGGCAGAGGCCGGGCCGGTCATCGGCCCGGCATAGCCGAGGGTGACCACGCTGGGTGCCGCAAGGACGGGTGCTGCGGAACAGGCCGCGAGCATGGCGGCTATCGCACAACGTTGCAAGGTCAACATGGTGAGACTCCTTCTCGGGAAATGCAGGCAAGGTGCGACTGACTCGGTTCTGGCTCAACTGGTACGACGAGTCAATGTCGCGCGTTGTCGCTACTGCGGTCAGGCGTAGCTGCCATCTGACGAATCGATACTATTACCAGTATGCGCTAAGATTAAAATCAAATGGTTGCAACTATGGGGTTATGCAGCAAGTATTTTTCCAATAGTGCCGTCATGTCGAAAGAAACATCCGATCTCCTGCAGGATTCCTACGTACGCCGCATGATCGACATCGTGCAGAGCGACGGGCGCATCACGGTGCAGGCGCTCGCCGACTCGATCGGACTGTCGGCGCCCCCGTGCTGGCGGAGGTTGCGGGATATGGAGGAAAGCGGCCTGATCGTCCGTTATGCCGCACTCCTTGACCGCACGAAGTTGGGCCTGGACTCGTGCATGTTTACGCAGGTGAGTCTGGAGAAGCACTCTGAGGCTGTCGTCGCCGATTTCGAGCGGGCCGTGCGCGCAGCACCGGAAATCCAGGAGTGCTGGGTCATCACCGGCGACGCGGACTACCTGTTAAAGATCTACGTGCCAGATGCGCAGGCATTCGATCGTTTCGTCTCGCGCTTCATGCTCAAGATCAAGGGCGTGCGCCAGTTGAAGACAGCGGTGGCGTTGCGCGAAGTCAAGCTGGAAACCCGGCTCCAATTGCCGAGTGGATGAATGGGACGAGGTGTGGCACTGCAGCCTCATCTGTCGATGTAGGGCGAAGGACGTGCATGGAAAGTTCTCGTTCTTCCGAAGCTCAGGGCCGCAATCTTCGTCTGCTGGAACTTCAAATCCGCCTGCATGCGGGCAATGACCGTACGCGCGTACTGCGCCGCCGGATCGTCGCCCAGGGCTTGGAGTCGGTCGGTATCCAGAGCGTCAAGCATGGGCAGATTCTCTCGCGTGCGCGCGCGAGAAGGGGGAATTGCCCGGATCGACAAACGCTTGGGCTTGGGGGTTACACCACGGCAATGGCGCTGGCGGTGGCGTGCGCGCTCATGCGCTGCCACGGCAGCCCGGCCACCAACCAGCGCCATTGCTGCTCGCTCAGGTGCAGCGCCTCACGGTCGTCCTGCGGCCAGACAAACCGGCCTTCTTGCAATCGGCGCGTGCACAGCCAGAGTCCCGCTCCATCAAACACGAGCACTTTCAGCCGGGTGGCGCGGCGGTTGGCAAACACATAGGCATGGTCGCGTTGCGCTGAGCCAAACCGGGCCACAACCTGCCCCAGCAGGCTATCCATCCCGCCGCGCAGATCACTGGCGCCCACGGCCAGCCAGATGGCCTCAATGCGCAGCATGGCTTATCCCAGCCAGGCCTGCAGCCACTGCGCGCACTCGGCTGCGTGGGCCACGGGCCAGTCGATCTGGGCGCGGCGCTGGGCCACCTCGCAGGTGATGCGGGCGTGTCCGGGATGGGGGCTTCCATCCGCAGCCGCAGCGGGGGACGGGTTGCAGTGGGCGCGCACGAAGGCGCTGCGCCGTGGCGGCAGGGCCAGCCCCGCGCGTTGCGCGCGCCAACGCGGTGCGCTCGACAGCCAGCCGCGCAGTTGCCCGTAGCCCAGCCCCTTGCTCTGCGCAAACGCTTCAGCCTTCATCCCGCTGGCTTTGAGTTCATCAAGAATCGCCAGAATCTCATCAATCCGCTCTTCACTGAGTTTGTCTGATCGCATGGAGCCTCCGAAAAAACTCAAGCTTCACTTAGCACAGACTCATTGAAAAGATGGGTTCGGCGGACGCATACCGTGCAGCTGATCGACATGCTGCGCAAGGTGGCGCCTGATCTGGCCGATCCAGGAACCACCGCATTGCAGGAGGATGCATTGGCGGACATCGCGGCAGGGCGTGCCGCGCTGGCCGCGTTCATGCAGGTCCAGGTGGATGCAACGCGGGAGTTTTCGCGGACGCTGCTGGAGGGTAAGCTGACGGAAGCGGAGCTGGTCCTGCATGCCTGCCCGGCCTGTGGCGGCGCACGCTGCGTGCAGCGCACCAGCAAAGCTGGGAGTATGTACCACCGTTGCCTGGACTGCGAGGCGGCATTCGGGGATGATGGTGGCAAGCCGGGGAAACGGTTCGAGGACAGGCCGGCGGGCGACGGCGGGCAGAAGATATCGAGCGCTGGCGCTGCCGGCCCGAAATGCCCGAGCTGCAAGAAGCCCACGTTCAAGAACGAAACCAAGACCGGCAAGGCGTACTACCGGTGCGGCGCGTGCAAAGGCGCCTGGTGGCCGGACCGCAAGGATGAAGGCAAGCTTGGGGGGAAGTGGGAGGGCAGGCTTGAGCTTGGTCGTAGAACCTAGAATCGACCCATGTCCCAATCCTTTGTCGATCTGCTAAAACTTATCGACACGCGCAAGGCGCAGCTCGACGCCCTGCGCCCGCTACCGCCCGCAACGGTCGCCAGTCTGCATGACAAACAAGCGCTGGAGTGGACGTACAACTCCAACGCCATTGAGGGCAACACCCTCAGTGTCACAATGTTGCTCCGACGTGAACGGAGGTCGGCTCTTTGTCCGGGCGCAGAGCGGCCACGAGATAGTCGATGAGCACGCGAGTTTTCGGCGCGGTATATCGCGACTTGGTAAACAAGAGGTAAGCCATACCCTGGTAGTTGGTATCAAAGGACCAATCCGGCAACAAGCGGACGACCCTTCCTGCTGCCAAGGCCGCGTGTGCGACGAAATCGGGCACGCAGCCAATTCCGAGTCCGGCCTCAACTGCTGCGAGACGCATTTCGCTGTGATTCAACGTGTACCGCCCAGCGACGACGACTTCTACGCTGTCCTCGGCACGCACAAAACGCCACCGACTGTCTCGTTCTTGCTCCCCAATTGCCAGGCAGCTGTGACCCATGAGGTCTTCAGGCGTTCGCACTGGCGAATGGGCAGAGATGTAGGCAGGGCTAGCCAGCAACAATTGCTTCACTGGCATCAATGCGCGCGCGATCATGCCCTGCGGAGGGTCGTCCGTCAGTCGGAGCACTAGGTCCATCCCCTCGCGCAAAGGATCGACCACGCGGTCGACTACCAACAAATGCACGTCTACAGCCGGGTGCTTCGTGAGGAAGTCCAGCAGCAACGGCTGCAGCACGTGGCGTGAGAATGCCTTGGGCGCACTGATGCGAACCAGCCCCTTTGGCGCCCCGATATGACCCTCGGCGACCTGAAGTGTTGCCTGAGCCGCAGCAACCATGGCACGGCCGTGTTCCAGAACGGCGAGCCCGGCGTCGGTCAGACGTAGCTGGCGTGTTGTCCTCTGCAAGAGGGCCACGCCCATGGCCTTCTCGAGACGTGCAACTTGTCGGCTTACAGCAGAAGGCGTCACTCCGAGCAGCCTTGCAGCGGCCGAGAAGCTGCCTGCTTCCGCGACGCGGACGAAAGCGACCATCTCCTGCATCACCTCCAAGAAATTATCTGTTCTCACCAGGCACAACTCCTTTTCTGCGATCCAGTCTAGTCAATGGAGAGCCCTCGACGAACAATCCTTCTTGCCAACAAAACGACGGAGGGATGGCATGCCGACGCGCATTATTCGAAGCTTTGCAGACCTTGATGCGATGCAAGGTCGGGTCGGCCACGTGCTCACCCTTTTTAGCGGGGGACTGGATAGCAGCTACGTCCTGAAAGAGCTGGTGCAGCGCAAACTGCGTGTCACGGCCCTGTCGGTGGACGTGGGTGAAGGTTGCCAGCTGCAGGATCTCCAAGAGATCACCGCGTTTTTTGGCGTCGATCTGAAGGTGGTTGACGCCAAGGAAGAATTTGCCGCCGAGGCGGTGGCGCCGGCCATCTGCGCCCAGGCACGGTACCTTGGAACCTACCCGGTCAGCTCTTCGCTGTCTCGACCGATTCTGGCCAAGATTGCGGTCAATGTGGCACGAGAATTGGGTTGTGACGCAATCATTCATGCGGCCAATCAGTCTCAGAACAGCCTACGCAGACTGAACGGTGCCATCGAGCAGCTGGATTTCGACGGATGCTATGGGACGCCTTACGAGCGTTCTGTTCTGACTCGCGATGAAAAGATCGAGGCGCTGCGGGTACTGGGCCTGACGCGCTTTCAGGCGCGTGGCATCAGCGGCGATGCAAACCTTTGGTGCCGAGAATTCGAATCTGGATCACTCGACAACCCTGAAGGATTCTGGGCCCCGCCATCCTTGTTTGAATGGACCCGTCGCAGGGAAGGCGATGTTCCCAGTTGCGAACTGCAAATCGAGTTTCGCAAGGGGCGCCCGTCGGCGGTGAACGGCAGGCAGATGGAACTCGTCCCCCTGATTGCACACCTCAACGACGCTGTGGGCGCCTTCCAGATCGGTCGCTACAGCGGACTCGAGCACTTAGCCGGTGGCGAGAAGGTGCTGGAGATTCGAGAGGCGCCAGCGGCAACCGTGTTGATGGATGCCTACCGGCAACTGGAGACAGCTGTCCTGGACGCCGAGCTACTTCGAGAGAAGGTCTCTTTGGAGATGTTGTGGACGCGGGAAGCAGTCGAGGGACGCTGGTTCGGACCATTGCGCTTGTGCGTCGACGCGTTCATCCGACACGCGTCGGAAAAGGTCACTGGAACCGTCACGTATCAGCTCCGCCAAGGTGCGATGGACATCTGCGCCATCAAGGCACCGCATCCGCTCTATCTGACCGACCGAGACGGTTGGGAAAAGTCGTTGGTCGATGATGTGTTTCAGCCACCGAACCCGACCAACCGTCGGCACGAGGAGGCGCTGGCATGAACATGGCGGCATTGACGAACCGCCCGCTGGAGTCTGTCCTTGTCGAGGGCCTTGGTCGTCATCTCCACGAGCAGCATTTCCTGTTCCTTGGTGGTGATGCTCTAAGCGGCATCCTCGCGGTCACGCCTGATGACATTGCGGCCTTTTCCAAGCACTGGTCGAGTCTCACGCTGGATCGACACATGGGGGATGGTGGCACGTATCGATACCGTCGCTACGGCGCGTTCGACTCGCCGCAGGGGATTCGCCGTCGCCGGTTGCCTCACGGTCCCTACGAACAACCGAAGTACGTCAACGGCCTCAATGGGGGTGTCGCTCGGCTGTTCGATCCGCTGGAGAGCAGCTTCGTCTCCGACCCGCTCCTCAATCGTTTGCTGGACTGGTTGACGTTCCTCTACGACCAATGTGAGGGGGTGCCCCGGCACTGGAATATCCGACTGCACCCCTACCGAATCGTTGCGAACTCAGCGCAGGCGGGAAATCCCACGCCGGAAGGGTTGCACCGTGACGGTGTGGACTACATCGTCAGCATGCTGGTGCAGCGCAACAACGTCAAGGGCGGGGAGACCACCGTCACCGACAACCAGGGACAGGTGTTGTGGCAGCGCACGCTGCAACGGCCGCTTGACATCATGATCGGCCAGGATGCGCAAACCAAGCATTCGGTTACGCCGGTGTTACCGGCTGAGACGGGCGTCGAGGCATGGCGGGACGTGCTGGTGGTCGCCTTTTCAAAGGTTGCACCATGACAGCGTCAACACCCAATGCCAGTGCGAAGGCGGTCGGCACACGCTTCGGCTCTCGCTCGCCTTTCGGAACGATCGAGTTGCTCTTGCTCCTGGTCGCGATCGTGTGGGGGGGCAGCTACAGCGCGACCAAGGTCGCGACCGAGCAAGTGCCGGTGCTGCAATTCCTCGTGTTGCGGTTTGGTCTCACGTTCTTGTTGCTCTTGCCGGCTCTGCGCGGGCTTGCCGTCGCGTCATGGCCAGGAGCACTTGCGGGGGCCTCGCTGCTTGGCGCCAACCTCCTGGCCGTGTTCGTTTGTGAAACCTTCGGGGTGTCACTCACAACGGCTTCCAACGCCGCGTTCCTCATCAGCTTGTGCGTCGTGTTTACGCCGCTGTGCGAATGGTGGCTGCTGGGCGACCGGCCGGACGGATCTGTCTTCGCCGCTTCAGGGGTCTCACTGTTGGGCGCGGTCTTGCTTGCTTACCAGCAGCACGGCGGACACGTTTCACCGCTTGCCATTGGCGACGCGCTGATGGTGGCAGCTGCCTTTCTGCGCGGGGTCATGGTGACTCTGACCCGCCGCCATGGTCGGCGCTACCGCCTCCCGGCGCTGACCATGACTGCAATACAGATGGGCGTGATGACCCTTGGGTCGGCACTCCTGATGCTCTTGGTACCCGGTCCCGACTGGGCTCCATTTCCTTCTAGTGGATCATTTTGGGGTGCGACGGCGTTTTTGGTGATCGCGTGCACCCTTCTGGCGTTCTTTGTCCAGAACTACGCGGCCTCGCGCACTAGTCCATCTCGAGTGGCGTTGCTCATGGGGAGTGAGCCCCTTTGGGGAGCTTTGATTGCCGTGATCTGGTTGGGTGAGCGCTTAACGCTAATCGGCTGGGCGGGCGGATTGCTCATCGTGGTTTCCGCTTGGTGGGTGACGCGGCCGAAGGGTTGAAACCAAACGGTTTGTAGCTTGAGGTCCAGTTCAAGTTTGAGCCCCACAATTGGACGTAGTTCAGGATGCTCATTTATGCAGAGTGGTAGCGCTCGCCTGGCGCTGAGCGAGTATGGGGGCGGCGCGGCATCGAACGCCATCGCTATTATCAATTCACGGCCCTCACCACACTTACCCCCATCAACCGCGCCCAAGCCCGCGTGCTCGCGTCCTGAATCCCCGGCGCTGCGCTCCCAGGTGCAGCCCACCACGCATTGGACTGCGCCAGAATCACCGTTGGCCGCTGCCACAGCGCCTCAAGCCACGTCCACGGCTGTACTTGCTCCACGCAAATCGCGGTCCACACACGCTCTCCGTCAAGATCGAACACCCGCTGCCACCAGGCCGGGCGCAAGGTGCGCGGATTCCACGGCTGCCAGTCGCCGCCCAGCAGCAGGCCTGCAGCCTGTGCGATGGGAACCGGATCAGCGTATCCATGTTCGACCCGCACCAGGGCATCGCGCGCACCCATCTGCGCCCCGAGCAGCCAGATTTGCCCCGGCGGCACCGCCGCAGCGAACTGCGCCTTGGTGCCGTCGTACCAGTTCGGCAGGATGGCTTCAGGAAACACCAGCACGCGCGCACCAGCGCCCTGATCGAGCCCGGAGGCGATCACGGCTTGATTGTTGGCAATGTCGGCGAAGACATTGCCGTTGTCCGGCCTGATCTGCGTTTGTATGCCGACCCAGCCTTTTGGCGAAGCCGGAGTGAGCCCCACCCCAAGCCTGACTGCTGCGGCGGCATTCGCCAAGACCGCGCACACCAGCAGCGGAACGAGAACCCGGCGTGAACCATCCCAGTCGCGCAAAGCCAGCGGAAGGATGACCGCGAGAGCCAGCAGACATAGCACGCCGATCCATCCCATCCCCGGGAACAGCACGCCCGCTGCATTCATCGGCGAGAGCCAGCCGATCACGCCCAACGGGGGCAGGGCGGTCAGCAACAGCGCGGCCAACAAACCGCCGCGCCGAGGCGGCAGAGCCCACGGCAAAGACAACGCCACGGCCGCCCCTGCCCACGCAGCCCAGGCCATCAAGGCGTGATGTTCCCCCCAATAGCCCAACACCGCCGAAACGATAGGCCAGCAGCCCACCGCGTAATAGGCCAGCGCCACCCCGAACCGCCGCCGCACCGTGCCGCTTCCCGCCACCAGCAAGGGAAGACACAGCGACGCCAGCGGCCCAAGGAGGCCGGAACCACCCCACAGCCAGGCGCTGCCGGCAACCGCCGCGACGGGGATCGGCCATTCACTTGCCAGCACGCGGCGCATGGTCAGGGGCCGTCAGCTTCTGAATCATCTGCTGCTGCATCTGCACCGTCGGCTCCAACTGGCGCTTACCCCACCACGAACCGACAAACAGCGCGACGGCGATGACCACGCCCAGGAGCGCCATCGAGGCCAGAGAAATCGGCTCCCGCAAGGCGCTGGTCACCGCCTCTCTCACCGCCGTCCTGACCACCCCCTCATCCACCTTCGCGCTCACCGGCCGCGCCGCCACCTCCTGCAAGCCGCGCAAGCCGGCGATCACCGGCGTCAAATCCACAGGCGATGCCTCCGCCTTGCCCGACTCCAGTACCGCCGCCTTCACTGCAGCCAGCACATCCGCCCTCGGCGTACTGCGCGCCCAGCCCCAAGCAAACAGGGTGACGTGCGGTGCGTTGCTCGGGTCGTCCACCTCGAAGCCGGTGCGCTGCAGGATGCCCAGCAGCGAACGGACATCCTTCCACTCGTCCTCGGTCGGCAGCCGCCCGAGCACATCCATGAACACCTGTTCCGAATTGCTGTAGGCCATCACACCCCCTCCACATCGACGGACTCGATCGGCTCCAGCGCCGCCCCGGCCCGCTTGAGCCAGGACTGCAGGGCCAGCCGGTAGCCATACGGCAGCGGCCGACCGTCGATGCCCGACGCCAGCACCTCATGGAACGGACGCCGCCCGATCATCACCGCGAGCTGATCGTTCATCTCCGGCAATTGGGTCTCGGCCCAGGCGCCTTCCTCCACCAGGCGCTGCCGCAGCGGGTCGATCTGCCAGAGCACGAACTTGTCCGCCGAACCGAAGAACATGTTCTTCACCACGATGCCCGCCTCATAGCGCGCGGGCATAGTGCGCAGGCGGTAATCCAGCGCCCGGATGCTCTCCTGAGTGCGGCTGAGCAGCCACACCGGCACCGCATTGGCCTCGCGCAGCACCTCGCTCACGATGTGGATCGACCCGTCGAATGCACGGGTGCCGATCTGCGCCGGCATATTGATGATGATGCGGTACTCCGCCGTCTGGGCGGCAGCGCCGAGCATGGCCAGCTTCGTGCCCAGATCGATCCACCCGCTCTCTGTGGAAAGATCGAGCAGCGCCGTGCTGGCGATGCCGCCGCCAGGCCGCAGCCCGCCTTCGCCGCACACGTCCGGGTTGGAGAGATCGGCGTCATAGACCACCAGCCGGGGGCGCCGCTCCTCCTCTTGGGACAAGAAATGATGAACCAGCGCACGGGCGGCCAGGCTCTTGCCGACGCCGCCTTTGTCGCCATCGATGATGAACGTCTTGAGCATGATGGAAAACCTTTCAGTAAGGATCAAAAAAAGACCGGGCAGCGCCCCGGTGGCGCCCGACGGCAGTCGGGGAATCAGGCGTTGTGCTCGCCGATGAACTTGCGCCGCGCCTCGGGCGGCCCCTCCAGGTTCTTGCGCAGGATGTAGTCCGCCGCGGATTCCTCCGGCAGGCGGTCAGAGCCGTCCGCCCAATCCGGCAACTCCAGACCTTCCAGTCCGTGGGCAGCCGGCGGAGCGGTTGCGGCGGCTGGCGTGGCGACTGCTGCCTTGTGCGCTTGGACGGCCTTCTCACGGCCGATTTGTGCGTTGCCTGTGTCGCCCGGAGTTGACGCTGGCGTGTTGGTGCCGGAGCGCACCCGGCGTTGTCGTATCGTCTTCAAAGCCCGTCGCAGGTCCGCCAAAGGCACGCCAGGCATGTTCTCTTTCAGATACGCCAGCATCTCGGCAAGTGTCTCGCCACTGTCGAACAAGGTGAACAGCTCATCCTCGATCGCCAGCAGGCTGTTGAGCGCGAATTCGCGCGGATCGATGGACCGCTCGGCGCGTGCTCGCGCCTGTGCAGCCTGACGCTTGCGCCGCACGACCTCGCGCAATGCTGTTTCGGTCTGAAGCAGCTGCGAACGCGCCGCATCACGGTCGAATGCACCCGCGTCGTCTGGCGTGTCCGGTTTGTCCTCATCTTGCGTCATCGTGATTCCTCATGTGCGCGCCTTTCACAGCGCCCTGCCCTGACTCTGCAGGGTGGGGACAGTAGGTGTGCGCCCTGAAGTCAGATTGAATCCGCCCGCGTCGGCTGTGATGCCGCCGACATCCAAGCCGATCAACGTGTGCGACAAGGGAACCGCGGAGAACCGACGCCGGCGTCCGCACTGCGGCGGATCGTGTCCAGAGGGTGTCGGGGCGCAGCCCTGACCAAGCGTTTCGTGTGACATGGCGCCGCCAGGCGTGACACGCCGCGCACGCGGTGTGTCAAATGTCCCACGAAACATTACCTTGTACGGTTTTTACGCATCGAAGGTTTGGACAACTCCGGCACACGCCCGGCTCAAACCGCCTCACGACTGACCAGAGACGCGACACGCCTCGGACAGACCGTGCCGTCCCCACCGCGCAGAGTCACGGCATGGACTCTCAAGATCGCAAGCCGCACACCGTCCGTGTGCGCCTCACCGCCGCCCAACTCGCCGACCTGCGCTACCAGGCACAGGCCGCCCACAAAAGCGTGTCGGAACTCATCCGGCTGCGCGCCACCCTTCAACCCGTGATCAGCCGCGCCGACGACACCGCCGCGCAGCGCATCGACCAACTCGGACGCCTGCTCAAACACCTCTACCCCAAAGACAAAGGCTGGGCCACGGGAGACGACCGCCGCCGCTGGTGGCAACTGGTCGAAGAACTTCAGCACACCGCCGCCATTCTGAGAAGGACACCCTGATGCTTGCCAAAGTCATCACACTCAAACCGGGCGCGCCCAGTAAGGGATTCGCTCACGTCATGCGCTATGTCATGCGCGGCAATGAAGAACTGCCGCCCGGACAGACCCTGGACGGCGGCCACTTCAACATCGACGACGACCAGCTCTACTGGACGCTCGACGAACACCGTCTGGCTTACGCCGAAGACCTTGCCGGCGTCTGCGACGGCACCGCCCGGGACTGCGAACGCAAGGGCCGGTTCAAAGGCAACCCCGTCTACCACGTCGCTATCACCTGGCAGGAGGGCGAACATCCCACAGCGCAGCAGGCCGAGCACGCCTGCAAGCACGTCATGGATGCGCTGGGATTTGGTGAGCATCAGGCCGCCTGGGCCACCCACCGCGACACCGACAACGATCATGTGCACCTGGTCATCAACCGCGTGCACCCGGAAAAACTCATCGCTGTGCAGCCGCCGTTCAAGAAAGACTATTTCATTCTCGACCGCTGCATGCGCGAACTCGAACTCGAATTCGGCTATGCCCGCGCCAATGGCCCCTACATCACCCTGGACACCGACCAGGGGCCGACCATCGTGCGCATGAGCCGGGCGGAACGTCGGGAACGAGGGCTGCTGAAAGAGGAGGGGGCGAGGCCAACCGACCGTGCACGCCGCGCCGAGATCAATATGGGCGCCGACTCCTTCCAGTCCTGGGTCGCCGGCCAACCCGCCCAAGACCTGCGCTCCGCCGTGCAGACCCCTGGCGCCACCTGGGCCGATGCCCATCAAGCCCTGGCGCAGCACGGCGTCACCCTTCAAGCCAAGGGCTCCGGGCTGGTCGTCACCACCCAGCTTGACGACGGCCGCATCCTCGCCGCCAAAGCCTCCCAACTGGGTCGCTGGGCGAGCAAGGCCGAACTGGAAAAGCGCCTCGGCCCCTTCGTCGTCGCCCCGCCATCTGAAGCCGCCCAATCACTCGCTTACGCGGAGTACGTCAAGACCAGCCGCCGCCAAAGCGACAAACCGGAACGTGCGCCCCAAAACGTTTTGGCCCGCGACCCCGACCTCCGCGCCCTGCGCAGGCAAGCCCGCGCCGACGCCCGTGCGGCCCTTGCCGCCCGCTTCGAAGCCGAACAGGCTGCTGGGCGTGCGCAGCGGCCCCAACAGCGCGCCGACCTGCGCGGCCAACACCAGCGCGAACGGCAGGAACTGGCCGTGCAAACCCGCCAGGAGCGCAAGACCCTGACCGCCCAAGCCCGGCAACAGGGCCAGCCGCTGGCCGTGGTGCAATCCTTGTGGGCGCTCAAGGCAGCGCAATCGCGCGAAGCCCTGCAAAAGCGCCAGGCGGCAGAACGCAAGGCGCTCTCAGCCAAGCAGCCCAAGGCCGAAGTCTGGCGCAAATGGCTGGAGCGTGAAGCGGAGCAAGGCGACGAGGCGGCGCAGGCCGCGCTGCGCGGTATCCGCTACCGCGAGCAGCGCAACAAGAGCAAGCAGGTGGACGGCATCGAGGGTGAAGAACTCGACCCGCTGCGCAAGCTCACCCTGGCCGGACTGGATGCGCAGATTGACCGCAGGCGCCAACTCGTGCTGTACCGTGATGCACAGGGGCGGGACAAGTTCACCGACACCGGCCCGCGCATCGTGATGCACGACAAGAGCGATGACAGTCTGGAAGCGGCCCTGCGCATGGCGGCGCAGAAGTACGGCGGCAAGGTGGACATCACCGGCAGCAGTGAGTTCAGGGAACGGGCTGTGCGGCAGGCGGTGCGGCTGGGCATCGAGGTCATGGACGCCGACTTGCAGGCCGTGGTGCAGGATGAGCAACAGCGCAGGCAGCGCGCGCCCCAGTTGTCCCCAACGGCTGTGGAGAAGTCGGCTCCCGATGCGGCCAAGTCCTTGAAACCGCAGGACGCCACTGCGTTGCCCGAAATGCGGGCAGTCGATGCGGCGCTGACGGCATGGCAACAGGCCCAGACCGACGCAGCGCGCACCCGCGCTGTGCAGGACTGGATGCACAGCATGGAACGCATCGGGCACTCGGGTGGGGACGTGGCCGCGGCAAACGCGCACAGCCGCAAGGCGCTGGGCGGGCTCTACGCCGGGTTCATGCGGGTGGTTGAAGGACTGGTGAAGGAACGGCTGCGCTGAGCGTGTCAACCCAGCCGCGATCCTCGTCAATAGCATGAAATCCAGATGGGCAGCGATTCCAAAGCTAACCCAGTAACGTTGAGCATTCCGTCTGGAGCCACTTAGTCAGTTCCATCTCTGCGTCAAAAAGCTCAGCTTTATCGCTCGATATGAGTCCATAGTGGCTGCCATCAGCATCGAAGCCTAGGGGGGCGGCCAAGCGCTTTCTGTCTAGATCGTCAGTGGCGAGAACCAGCGGGCTCATTGCAACGCCGAGTCCGGCGGAAGCTGCTTCGACAATCAAGAAATGGTGATCGTAGTAACGAATCTCTAACGGGCGCGGGGCTTGTGGATGGGTTTTTAACCACTGAGACCATGCTGCTGGACGTGTCTTAGAGCCTAGCGCGACGAAGTTGCCATGGCTAAACGCCGAGACCAATTGTGGCCTCATGACCGGACCGACTTTCTCGGGGAAAAGGGGCTGGACATGCCACGAACTGGGGAGGGCAAAGTCAAGTCGGCGTATAGCCAGATTGATGCGGTCTCGATCAAACTCGACAGTTCCGCCACCTACGGACAGATGAAGGGCAATGTTGGGATGGGCGCTCTGAAACCCTGCCAATCTTGGGATCAACCAGCGCATTGCAACTGAAGGTTCGCACGAGAGAACCAAAGTGCTCTGTCGTGAATTTGCATTGCGCAGGCTTGACACTGTAGTTTCTAACTCGCCGAAGAATCTGCCAAGCGTTAGGTTGAGAGTCTGACCGGCTGCGGTCAGGCGTATGCCACGACCGCTCTTCTCAAACAGTCTGAATCCCAAGTCATCTGACAGTTTGTTGATGCGACGGCTTACCGCTCCATGGGTCAGAGCCAGGCTGTCAGCCGCCATGCGGACCGAGCCCAAGCGCGCCGCCGCTTCGAAAGCCCGCAAGTCATCCAAGGAGGGAATGTCGTTGCGATTCATTGGTGATATTTTCTCACTTATTTTGTGCAAAAACAATCGCTTTTCATTTTGGTGCCTCCTCTGGACAATTGATGCATGCACACAGATTCCAGCCACCGTGTGGCCATCCTTGCAGACGACCTCACCAGTGCGGCAGACGCAGCAGCCCCCTTCGTCGCGAGGGGACGAACAGCCATCGTCGGCAGAGGCCGGCCACCGCACCAGACGGGCGCCGTCGTCGCCGTTGATTGCGCCTCCCGATCGACCACAGCAAGGGAGGCCGCCGCTCGTGTGGCCGACCTAACCACCCAGCTGGCCGACCGCGATGTGATCTGCAAGACGGTGGACTCCACCTTGCGCGGGCACGTCATGGCCGAACTGGAGGCGTGCTTCAAAGCCAGTGGGCGCCAGACGCTCGTGTTCGCGCCCGCCTTTCCCGCAGCCGGACGCACGACCATCGGAGGCACCCAGCTCGTGGGCGGCGTCCCGGTCGCCGAGAGCGAGTATGGCCTGGA
This sequence comes from Thiomonas sp. X19, assembly GCF_900089495.1. NCBI lineage: Bacteria > Pseudomonadati > Pseudomonadota > Betaproteobacteria > Burkholderiales > Thiomonas > Thiomonas sp. X19. The sequence continues at coordinate 4,589,088 of NZ_LT605203.1, forward strand.
CCCTGTCCACCCTGCCCGCCACTCGGCCCTCGCCGATCTCGTCCCGGCCTGCGTCAAAAACGCCGTCCTGCTTGACGCTGCGTCGCAGGAGGAACTGGACTCGCAGATCGCCGCGTTGCCCGATCCGGCGTCGATCCTGTGGGCGGGTTCGCCGGGGATGGCGTCGGCATTGGCCCGCCGTTTGGTACCCGCGGCAACGCCGGTTGCATCGCCCCCCACCATGGACGGCGACATTCTCGTTGTGGTCGGCAGTGCCAACCCGCGCAGCCTCCGGCAGGCCGAGCGCATCGCTCAGATAGGTGGCGAAATGCGTGGTCTCACACTGCTGCGTGGCCCGAGTGAGCGCGAGGACCACCCGGCCGCGGTGTTGCGCCGCATCGCCACCGAGGCGGTGCAGATGCTCCACCGGGGAAGCTTCGACGTTCTGCTCGCCAGCGGCGGCGACACGATGGAGGCCATCCTTGATCGACTGGATGTTCGAGAGTTCGAGGTCTTGCAGGAATTGGAACCGGGCTTTCCGCTCGGGCGAGCGACATGGGACAACGGTCGCGCACTCCTGCTCGCCATGAAGGCCGGCGGCTTCGGCGACGACGATGCCTTGCGTCGCGCCGTCGCGAAGTTGCGTCGATCCACCAAACCACTAGAAAAGGCTTCTGTATGACTGCAACCCTTCCAATGGCCATCACGATGGGCGACGCCTCGGGCATCGGACCGGAGATCGTGGCCAAGGCCTTGACCAGTGGCAATGAAACGGGGATCGTGTTCGGTAGCCACCTGGTGATGGCAGACATCGTGAGCCGGTTGGGACTCGGTGTCGACGTCCGGCGCATTGCGGGCCCCGAAGAGGCTCGGCACCGACCGGGCGTGATCGAAGTCGTCGAGGTCACACGGATCGTCGAGTTGCCGCCACTCGGTCGAATCAGTGCCGTTTCCGGTCAGGCGTCGTTCGACGCCGTCGTGGCGGCGATTGACGCGGCCCGGTCCGGCAAGGTTGCCGGGATCGTGACCGCGCCCATCAACAAGGAAGCCATGGCCAGTGCCGGGATACGCTATCCCGGCCACACCGAGATCCTGGCCGACCACGGGGGTGCCGTGCGCGTGGCGATGATGCTCGCCAACGACGACATCCGAACCGTGCTCGTCACCATCCACACCTCGCTGCGCAAGGCCATCGAACAGGCGGACTTCGAGGCCCAGATGAGTGCCATCCGCCTCGCGCATCAGGGCGGCAAGGCCTTGGGTTTCGCGGCACCGCGGGTGGCGGTGGCCGGGCTCAATCCGCATGCGGGCGAAGGCGGGCTCTTCGGCGACGAAGAGATCCGGATCATCGCGCCCGCCATCGAAGCCGCTCGCGCCGAGGGCATCGCCGCGAGCGGCCCTTACCCGGGCGACACGGTCTTCATGCAGGCCCGCCAGGGACGCTTCGATGTCGTCGTGGCCCAGTACCACGATCAGGGCCTGATCCCAGTGAAGTATCTCGGCCTGGAAAAGGGCGTGAACATCACGCTCGGACTTCCGTTCGTGAGAACCAGCCCGGATCACGGCACGGCGTTCGACATCGCTGGTCAGGGCATTGCCGACCCTGCCAGCCTGCAAACGGCACTCGCGTATGCGCGGCGGCTGGTGGCGACCCTAGAGGCAAACGCCATTGAAAGGACACTGTGATGGGACTTCGCTTCATCTTTATGCTCACGCGCAACGACCGAACCGTCACCGATGCCGCACAGCATCTGCAGACCGCCCTCAGCCTGGGCGTTCGCCACATCGGGTTCAAGGACATCGGGCTGCCGATCGACCAGTTGAAGGCCCTGAACAAGGCCATCCAGGCCCACGGCGTCATGTCGTACCTCGAAGTGGTGTCGCTCGACCATGACAGTGAGATTGTCTCGGCCAGGGCGGCGGTCAACATCGGCGTCGACGTTCTTCTCGGTGGCACGCGCGTCGACGATGTGTTGCCCATCCTCCAAGGTTCGGGCATTCAATACTTCCCCTTCCCGGGGCAGATTTCCGGTCACCCCAGCGTTCTGGAGGGCTCGATTGAGGAGATCGTTCAGAGTGCGAAGGTCATCACCGCACGCGAGGGCGTTCATGGCCTGGACCTGCTGGCCTACCGGTCGAAGGAAGACGTTCCCGCATTGATGAAGGCCGTCTGCGCGGCCGTGTCCAAGCCGGTTCTAGTGGCCGGTTCCATCGACGCGCCAGAGCGCATCAATGTGGTGAAAGATGCCGGCGCAGTCGGCTTCACGATCGGGACCGCCGCACTGGACGGCAGGTACCCAGCTAAGGCCCATGACCTACCCAGTCAGCTCGCGGCCATCATCCGCGACGTGGCGGTGCTTAACAAGCACCTATCGCCCATCCACAAGGAAAACCTCACTAGGGCATTCAGCGGACTATCCGAGCCGGGAGAGCTAAAAATCGCGCGGAAGACAAATAACATGCAGATCAAGCTGGTACGTTTGAAAGGCGAGTCGGCTTGGTCATTCCGCCAGCACGAGGACGAACTATTCTTCGTGCACAAGGGGTGCCTTCTCATGAAGCTCCGTGACCGTGATGAGGTCGTAGAGGAGGGCGAGTTCATCGTTGTGCCGCGTGGTGTTGAGTGTTTTCCAATAGCGCTAGGGGGTGCTTGCGAGGTACTTCTCATCGATTCGCCAGCACTGAGGCGCGTTCCCAGCAATCAATCTTGGACTGCCTGAAACATCACCCCGTGCAGGACTGGATGCAGCGTCCATGTTGCATTTCCTTCAACGACTGGGCTGACCAGTCGCTTGAACAACATTCAGAAAAGCGCTGACGGCATGCGACGCTTTTCCGACATCGGAACAAACCAAACCGAAGTGACGATAAATCGGTGACTGCAATGAAAGCACGCGCAATCCCTTTTGGTTCTCAGGCAGGGTCAGACTCGGCACGAGCGTGACGCCGACCCCTTCACGGACCAAGGCAAACGCACTCGCCCAATCCTGAACCGTGACGCGCTGGTCGGCCAGCGACAGGCCTGCGGACTCCGCCAAGCTTTTCCCATGAATCACGCATCCTCCCGTCGCAAGCACAAAAGGTTCTTCAACGAGCTCGCCGAGATTCACAGTGCTATCAGGACTACGCAAAGCCAGAGGATGCCGCACAGGGACAACCGCCACCCATTCATCATGCCCCAGCGGCACGGCGTTGCGCTCGGGTAAGGGGTTCATGACGACACCCAGGTCGATTGTGTTGTTGGTGAGCCAGGCTTCGACCTCGTCGTCGCTGGCTTCCAAGGCAACCACCTTGATGCCTGGGTGCAGTCGGCGGAAAGTCCGCAGCAACGGCGGCAGCAGGGCGACAAACACGGACGGGAAACTCGCCAGCGTGATTCGCCCCCGCTGCAAGCCCTTCGCTTCGTCGGCCAGGGCCTGGATCGCATCGAGCTCGGCCAGCATCTTGCGTGCCCGCGCGATGACCTGCTCGCCTACGGCTGTCGGCACCGTGTGCCTGCGATCTCGAACCAGCAGCGAAACCCCGAGCAGCTCTTCCAGCCGCGCAATCGCCTGGCTCGCTCCCGATTGGGTCACACCGAAATTCGCCGCCGCCTTGGAAATGCCGCCCGACTCGGCGATCGCGATGAGCAGTCGCCAGTGCATGAGGTTCATCATATTCAGTAGCTCAACTGATGCAATGGATCTACAAGTTTAATTTTACTTCTGCTAAATCGCTGAGCAAAATGGACTCATCGCCCCCCCACTTGGTGCTGGTCATGTCCATCGAAGTCAAATCCACCCTCGCTGCACCGAAGCGCATCGGTGGGATGCAGTCGCCAGCATTCGTTCTTACTGCCGTCGGCATCAGTTCGTTCATGGTGACGCTGGATGTGACGGCGGTCAACGTGGCTTTGCCGAGCATCGGGGACATGTTTGGCCTTCCCCTATCCGCGCTGCAGTGGGTTGCCAGTGCCTACACGCTGGTCTTCGCCAGCCTGCTCCTCAGTGCCGGCGCTTCCAGCGACCGGTGGGGCGCGCGCCCGGTGTTCCTGGGCGCCCTGACGTTCTTCACCCTGGCGTCGGCAGCCTGCGGCCTGGCCCATAGCGTGACCGAGCTGATCGCGGCCCGAGCCGTGCAAGGCCTTGGCGCAGCGGCGATCCTGCCCAGCTCCATGGCTCTATTGACCAACGCCTTTCCGCAGGCCAGTCAGCGGGCGCGGGCGGTGGCCGTCTGGAGCGGGATCTCGGCGACCGCGTTGGTGGCGGGGCCACTGATCGGCGGGTTGCTGGTCCAGACCCTCGGCTGGCGGTCCATCTTCTTCGTGAACGTTCCGGTCTGCCTGGTGGTCCTCTCCATCGCCGCCATCTCCGCCGGTCAGCCAGCGACCCATCGGCGCGCCTTCGACCCTGTTGGTCAGGTCCTTGCGGTCATGGCTCTGTTCACCATCACCTTCTCGGCCATCGAGGTCCGTCAATACGGCTGGACGTCGCCCGCCATCGTCGGTGCGCTGGCCATCGGTGTGGCCGCAAGCTTGCTGTTTCTTGCGGTCGAACATCGTCGGCGGGAGCCGATGCTGCCACTCAGCCTGTTCCGGTCGGGCACCTTTTCCGCGTCGGTAGGCGCGGCGTTTCTCTACAACCTCTCGTATTACGGCGCGCTGTTCGTCCTGCCCGTGGCGCTGCAGGCGCAGGGCTACTCGCCGCTATCGGTGGGCGTCCTGCTGATCCCGATGACTCTATCCACCGCCGTGTTCGCCACGGCTTCGGGCTGGATCGTCAACGCCATCGGTGCTCGCTCGCTGGCGGCGTTAGGGATGCTGGCCGGCGTGCTCGGCGCGGCGATTTTGGCAGTCTTCGGCTTTACGTTCTCGAGCATGAGCGTCGGTGGATTGCTCATCGGCATGGGCGGCGGCACGCTACCCCTGATCGTCGCGGCGGCCCTCTCGAGCCTGCCTCCCGAGCGAGTCGGCGTGGGCTCCGGAGTATTGAACGCCGCACGTCAGAGCGGGGGCGCCATGGGCATCGCCGTCCTCGGAGCATTGCTGCAGGGTGCCACCCTGAAAGCCGGTCTGGCGTTGACGATGATCGCCGCCGTCTTTCTGGCTGGCGCCGTCCTCACCTTTTTCTTCATGCGAGAGGAGCCCCGCCCAAAGTGAACCGCTGACTGCCTTGCCGCTTCCGCAAGCCAAGCTCATGACGCGCAAAGGCACCATCTGTTGTGATTGGTACCGTTCTACAGCGATGGTCGCAGATTGCGGCGCAACCGTCAGTCCGCAGTTACCAAATGACGGCTATCCCTACAACCCGGCACTCTCGCCACGGAGTTCACTGAGTTCGACATATGTGGGTTTGGAGTGGCTCAGGAATCCGAAGACCATCGCAGCAGAAAGCAAGCTGATGGCGGCCAGCACGTAGAGCAGGAGATGAAATGCGTCTGCGTAACTGTGCATGAGCCCGATATGCGTCGCGTTTGGCAGCAACTGCAGCGCGCGGGACATGTCGCCCATAGCTAGGCGATTGGCCGCGGCGCTCAATGTGGCACTGCTCACGCTGGCAGGTTCGCTGCTTGCCAAGCTCGCTTGGACCATCCCGCCGAGCAGCGCCGTCACGATGGCGAGCGCAATGCCCTCTCCGGCAACGCGCGTTGTGTTGAAGATGCCGGTCGCCATGCCCGCCCGCTCCTTGGGAACGACGCTGACTGCAAGACCATCCATCAAGCCCCACGGCAGGCTCACGCCGGTGCCAATGAGGATCATGGCCAAGATGGTCTGATCCGGCAGTTGCCCAGGAGGACACTGGGCCAGCCACACATTGCCGCAGGCGCACAGCAGAAGCCCGACGCCGGAGATGAGACCAGGCGAAAGCCACCGAGTCAGCATCCCGGCAACGAAGGGAATGACAAGCATCGGTGCCGACAGCGCGAACATTATTTGCCCCGCTGTCATCGCGTCCAGCCCCTCAATCCCGATAAAGCGCTGAGGCAGAAGCACCAGCAGGACGACGTAGGCATACGCAGGCGCTGCCGCCAGGAACTGGACGCCGATGAAACGCGGGTAGCGAAACAGGGACAAGTCGAGCATCGGCCGTTTGGATCGCCGCTCGACAATCACGAAGGTGGCCATGATCAGACTGGATGTTGCGAGCAGGGCCAGCACGGGTGCGCTCAACCATCCGTTTTCCGGCACGAGGAGGACCGCAACGGTGAAAAACGTCAAAGCACCGGTGAATGTTGCCGCGCCCAGCCAATCGAATCCTGTCGCACCTGGGTCGCGCGTTTCGCGGATGCACCATCCACCTAACGCGAAGGCGAGCAGCGTGATCGCCGTCACACTCAGGAAGACAGAACGCCAGCCGAAATGCTCAATCAAAAATCCGGCGACGACCGGGCCGCAGGCCAGGCCGACGCCAAACGTGGTCCCCAGCAGACTGAACGCACGGGTGCGCGCGTTGCCTTCGAACTCCTGGGCCAATGCCGCGGCGCCCGACGACAGCGCCGCGGCGCTGGCGACTCCTTGCAGCGCCCGTAAAGTATCCAGCCAGAGCATGCTAGTGGCGTGCATCGCGATCAGTGACAAGATTGCGAATCCCATCGTTCCGAGCATGAACAGCCGCTTGCGTCCATAGCGATCGGCGAGAGAGCCGCCAATCATGAGACTGCTACCGAACGCTAGCATGAACGCGTTCGTCACCCAGCTAAGTTCGATGGGGGTTCCGCCCAAACCTTGCGCGATAGCAGGCAATGCAACTGCCGGGCCAGTGAAGCTGACGGGCATCGAGAGTCCGGAAAGGCAAATGGCACCCAGGACCAACAGCTTCTGCGTTCCGTTGTAAGTTCCACATTCGTCCATGCTCATACAGAAATCCTCTAGTCAAATGCTGGTGAAGGGCATGGTCCCGAATAGGCGTACCACACTTCGCATTGAGGGTGATGCTAGGCAGAGGGCGTCTTGAGATAAATGGCTTTGCTATCCGAACAATGTGGATGAAAATTCCGCAATGCCGGTAAGACGCGTTACGCGATTTGCACTATGGACAATTTGAGTGGGCTGGCCGCTTTCGTGCGGGCTGCCGAAACGCTGAGCTTCGTTGCCGCAGGCCGCGATCTCGGGCTTTCCGCTTCAGCTGTCGGCAAGAGCATCGCCCGCCTCGAAAAGCATTTGGGTGTCAGGCTTTTCCATCGCACCACACGTCAGATCAGCCTGACCGACGAGGGCATGACGTTTTTCGTGCGTTGCCGCAGTGCACTGCAAGAGATCGAGGACGCCGAGGCAGAGCTTTCGAAGGCAAATGGGACACCGCGCGGCAGGCTGAAGATCAGTTTGCCCACCATTGGTTACCGCCTTCTCTTACCCGTCATCCCACAATTTCGCCATGCATACCCCGAAATTGACCTGGAATTCGATTTCAGCGACCGCTTGGTCGATGTGATCAACGAGGGCTTCGACGCTGTGATCCGCAGTGGCCCTTTGTCCGACTCCACCCTTACGGCGAAACCTCTCTGCCCCTATCGGTTCATCGTGTGCGCATCGCCCGCCTACTTTGTTCAATATGGGGCGCTTGGCGATGCCCGTGACCTAGCGAATCACGTGTGTTTGCGATTCAAGTATCCGTCGAGCGGCAAGCTCCAGGAGTGGCTACTCAATGGCGTGTCGGTATTGCAAGGCCGGAGCGCCTCTGTTCGATCGCAGCAGCTCGTCTTTAACAATACTGAAGCCGTGCTGTCGGCCGCGCTGCAAGGACTTGGTATTGCCTACGTTCCAGACTTCGTCGCGCGTGAACCGCTGGCCGAGGGGAAGTTGCTCCCTGTGCTCGAGAGTGCGAGCACCCGTCAAGGCATGTTTCAGATTCTCTGGGCGACGAATCGGCACATGGTTCCGAGGCTGCGCGTATTCATAGACTTTCTGGGGCAGCATCTACACCGCGAGTGAACAGTCGCCGGGTTTGATGGAGGTCCCACTGGCGTGCCTGCGGGAAAAGTCTTCCTGAGCTGCTCCACCCTGGCTGGGAGGCGACCTTGCAGGGACTCGCAACACGCGCGCTGGTTCACCCCTTCCGTCCCCACCCCGCAGAGTCAGGGCAGGGCGCCAACGTTTGGCGCCGCAACCCTGGAGCAGTCATGGCAATCCCCGGAAAACTCTACGTCGTCGGCTTTGGCGGAAAGGACTATCTCGTGCGCGCATTCACCCAGCGCGGCGCGGCCAAAGGTCTGATCCGATCCCTCACCGACTCCGCCCTTGAACACACTCGCCCGGCCAGCCAGGACGACATCCTGGAACTGGCCGGCAACGGCGTGCGCCCCATCGACGTGACGGCTGCTGAGCCCGAAGATCAGCCCGGTGCCGAGGAGCAGGAGTGAGCGCGCAGCAGCTCACCCACGCCCGCCAGTCCGAAGCCCTGCGCCGGGCCATGGGCGCGGAAATCCTCACCCCGCTCGAAGACCCCCAGGTCGTCGAAATCATGCTCAACCCCGACGGCACACTCTGGGTGGATCGACTGGGCGAGGGCATGCACCAGACCGGCCACATCGACGCCGTGCGGGCGCTGACCATCGTCAACACCGTGGCGGCCATGCTCGATACCGTGGTGACGCCGCAGCAGCCCATCCTCGAATGCGAACTGCCGCTGGACGGCAGCCGCTTCGAAGCGCTCATCCCGCCGCTGGTCGAACGTGCCAGCTTCGCCCTGCGCAAGAAGGCGACCCTGGTCTTCACCCTGGATGACTATGTAGAAAAAGGCATCATGACCCCGGCGCAGAAGCAGGCCGTCGAACAGGCGGTGGCGAACCGACACAATGTGCTGGTGTGCGGCGGCACCGGCACGGGCAAGACGACGCTAGCCAACGCCATCCTCGACGCCGTGGCCCGGCTCGATGGCGAACACCGCATCGTGGTGATCGAAGACACCCGCGAACTGCAGGTCAATGCCGAAAACGTCGTCTTCCTGCGCACCAGCGACAACACCGACATGACGCGGTTGCTGCGCGCCACCATGCGCCTGCGGCCAGACAGGATCGTCGTCGGCGAAGTGCGCGACGGCAGCGCCCTGGCCTTGCTCAAAGCCTGGAACACCGGTCACCCTGGCGGCGTCGGCACGGTGCATGCGAATGACGCCAGCGCCGCGCTGATCCGCATCGGGCAGCTCATCCAGGAGGCAGGCGTCCCACCCAACCCCGAACTCATCGCCGAAGCGGTGAATGTGGTCGTGTCCATCAAGCGCACCGCCGACGGACGCCGCGTCGAAGAGGTTGTGGCGGTGCGCGGCTGGTCGGACATCGGCGGGTTCCGCGTCGAGCGCGCAGCGTGATGCCGGCGTATTCCAGTACAAACCCACCAGTCGTTTTGATCCAAAGCCGCCACTGGCACAACGTGTCGGCAGCCCTATGCAAAACTCACCTGGATGTGACACGCAGCGGCCGGTACTCGGCCAAAGCGGGCACCGGGCGGTGCCTGTGGATGCGACGGCAACGGTGTGGTCAGCGGTCGCCGGGAGCATCGGACTCGTGACCTCCCGCCTTCGGCACCATCGAACCTGCGCCTTCGACGGGGTGCAGACTTTCGACCTCAGCCTCCGAACCGATCACACCAAACACAGGCATTCTGGTTCACAATCTAGGCATCGATCGACACGGCACCTTCAATCTGAAAGCGATGGTGCGGGTACGGGTTGCGCCCCCACTTACTCTTGATGCCGGGGTTTATGGCGTGACAAAAAGTGCCACCGGGTTTCCTGGTTTTTTATCTTTGCATGCAGACGAGGGACAAGCTGGCAAACCTATGATGCACTTGCGGTTTCTGAAGACTCGCGTGGCAAGAATATTCCGAGCCGTCCAGATTATCCGGCATGATCTGCGAGAAAAATTACGTTAAACTAATTCTTATGAAACGCCACTTCTGGAAATCCTCGCTCAGTGATAAATCATGCCCCGCATGGAATTGCATTGCTTGCGCCCCTGGAATCCTTAGGCTTCAATCAGACCTTTTCAAGTACGAAGAGACACGTGAATCTAAGCAATCTCGCGGGGATGAAGCATTCGACGCAAGCTGGATTGAGTACTCTTTTACAGCTTGGGCGAAATGCGACAACGAGAAATGTGGTCAGCAATATGCTATTTCAGGCAGTGGTGGCGTGGAGCCACGGTACACAGCAGAGGATGACTGGGACTACTTCGATTGCTTTGAACCAACATCTATTCATCCAACTCTGCCAATCATCAATGTACCAAAAAAGTCACCCACCGATGTGAAAGACGCACTAAGCGAAGCATTTAAGCTTTATTGGGCAAGTACAGAGGCATGCGCAGGACGAATAAGGGTGGCGGTTGAGCACCTACTTACGCACGTGGGGGTGCCGCGGGAAAAAACTGATGAATCTGGCAAGCAAATCAAATATAACCTTCACACCCGGATAGAATCATACGCAAAGACAGAGCCAAAGTTGGGCGCGCAGCTAATGGCCATAAAGTGGATTGGTAATACCGCCAGCCACCGGGGAGGAATTTCAAAGACCGATCTACTTGACACATTCGAGGTGCTCGAGTACGTTCTTTCAGAAATTATTATGGGAAACTCAAAGCGCATCGAAGAACTGGCGAGGAAGCTGGCTGAAAAACACAGTCAACAAGGAAGTTAATCATGTGGCCACCAGTGCCTAACTGGGCGCTCGAGGGGAAGCCCTTGTAGTACCTGCTAATGACAAATGCGCAGCGCAACTCGGCCCGCGTTCCCATGTACTTTGTATTCGGCGCGAAAGATGAAATCTCAGATGTTACAGCCTTCAACGATCTGCTCAGAAATGGTTCCGCTATCCATGAGGCAGCTCATAAGCAAGCGCTAATCTATTTAAATCGTCTTAGTGATCCAGAATCTGCGGAGTTTCATCACCCACCATGGCTATAGCCGCGAGATATAAGCCTGCGACCCACAGGGCCTGCGCGACAAGGCCGCGCAGCGCAGGTGACCTTGAATGTTAGGCATCAATATATGGACATACTGACATTCGTCGCGAAGTTGATCGAGTTCACGGCGTGGCCAATTGCGACTGTTGCATTAGTGGCGATGCTGCGCTCCGAAATAAGGTCGTTGCTGCCACACGTCAAGAAGCTGAAAGCTGGACCATTAGAGGCCGAGTTCGAGCGGGAGGTCAAAGAACTGGAAGCCATGGCAAAGGCGCAACCACAACTGATCCCGTCACCAGAGGGGCTCACACCTGAACGGCATATGTTGCTGCAGTTGGTGGAAGTTAATCCGCGTTCTGCCGTCCTTGAAGCGTGGCGGGGCATCGAAGAGTCAGCTATTAGAGTTGTACGGAACAAAGCGCTCTACGTTCCGGAGCGCGAAGCACATTCTCCTTTTGCCGTTATTCGTGCACTAAACAAGGAAAACATCCTCTCTGCCGAAGAGGTGTCGCTCTATCACGATCTCCGGACGCTCAGAAATCAGGCTGCTCACGTAGAAGACTTTTCGCCAACCGCAGATGCTGCGCTCAGTTATATCGAGCTGGCGAGCGGTTTGCGGCGCGCACTGGAGGCAGCGGCCGAGTGACGGCTGACCCACCATTTGAGCCGACCGCCGCAAGCGTCGCCGGCTCAATTTCACAGTAGAGTGCACATGCCAGCGAATCCTTACGCCCGCGATCTCCGAAAGGTCTCCGATCCGCTCAAGGACGAGACGCGAAAGGTACGCAAGACGCTGCTCGTTTGGTGTCTCGCCGCAGCAGCTATCACCCTTGGCCACCTGTTTCCTTCCGAGATCGCAGCCCTAGGAATGAAGGTTACGCCAGCAAATCACGCTGCGCTTTTGCTGTTGATGGCCGCGATCATCACCTACCATCTGCTCGCCTTTCTTGTTTACGCGTCCGCTGACTTTGCGTATTGGTATGTCAACCATAGAAGCACGGAGTGGGAAGACGACTCGGCTAACTATGAGGTCTATAAGGCTGAGCTTCTCTCCAAAGCAAAGCTATCTGAAGAAGACCGACAGTTCATGGAAGAGCATGAACGCAGGCTCGGTTCTCAATGGCGTGGCGAACCGGTCCGCATCTACATGCGAGTTCAAACCGCCATCCCGTATCTCTCGGTCGCACGTGCGCTCGTAGACTTTCTTCTTCCAGTCTTGGCCGGCGGCGCTGCCCTGTATCTACTTGTGGTGGCGGCTCGAGGTGCGCTCTAGCCCTTCCGGAAGCAACAGCGCACGTTCGGGGTGCGCACAACGCAAAAGTCCGCTATCAAGCCCTGAGCAGGCGTATCCGCGCAATGGTCTGATCGACCGCTCAGGCCGACCTCCGGTCACCCGTCCAACGTCGGCACCTCGGCCATGACCTAAGCAGCCTTCGCGGCAAGCGCTCCGGGGAGGGCTGCGCGGCTTCGGAAGAATGGCAATCACTATGTTGGTGACCGAGGCATTCGGCTCCGATCATCGAAAGGAGGAGCACCATGAACTCAAGCGGTCCTGTGCTCCACGCGACCTTTGTCCCTCGGCCATCGAGCCCTAGGTAATGCACAGTCGGCGAAGGTAGCGACGGCCTCAGTCGATTATTTCCGCAGCGGGATTTGCCACCTCCCGGAACGCCCAAAAGTGACTGCCAAGAAAATTCCAGATTAATCCGAAGCTTGTTACGAAAATCTGAGCGATCCAATAATTTACATGGACTGCGTTGACTAAAATCGCCATTGATCCCGTATTTATTAACCAACCGATTCCCAAGACCATGAAGTAACGCGGTGCTGCGGAGCTATGACGTCTCGCACTTCGAAATGTGAATGCATGGTTCAGTCCATAGTTTGAAATTGAACCCAGGATATATCCTGCAGCAGAGGCATCGACTGGAGACCAATGCACCCACTCAACACCCAAGCCCAGGACAATGTATTGGATCGCTGTGCCAGACGCTCCGACAACCGCGAAGCGAACGAAACGGCCACCAACGGCGAGCAGTGACACAGTCGAAATCTTCATGCGGATAGCTTACACCGCACGGTCCGATGCGCTCGGCCGCTCATATCCGCGGCGCCCCGCTTGTCTCGGTTTGAACCGCCCCGGGTTCAGCGGAAGCCGGTTGGGTTGACAGGCCAGGATGGCAGCCGCACAGGCCAGGGGGCCGTTGATCGCGGCGACCGCTGCCTGGCGCATTGCTGCTGTCGGCGCGGGTTGCAGCCAGTGCCCGCTTCGGCCGAGGAGCTGTCTCCCAAGGACGAGGCTCGACCCCTAACGCCAGTACGGCGCGTCGTCCGATCGACGCGCCGCCGCCGGTGATGGCTTTCGATTGGAATCGATGGCGGGTTTGATCAGACTATGCACCACCTGTCCCCACCCTGCAGAGTCAGGGCATGGACACGACGCAGCTCACCCCTTTTCTCGATTTCGCCCGTCTGCACGATGTGCACATCGACCCGCAGCGTCTGCAGGTCGATGGCCGCATCCACCGCGCCGATGTCGGTGACTGCCCCAATGGCAGGAACGATGCCGCCTACCTGCTGCGGGAGGACGGCACCGGCTGGGTGACCAACTTCAAGGCCGAGGGCAAACCCATCGCCTTTCGCCCGGAACTGGCGCGCGAACACACGCCTGAAGAACAACAAAAGGCCGAAGCAGATCGCGCTGCCTGGCTGCAGCAACGGGCCGAGCGCCAAAAGGCCGCCATCACCGACAGTCTGGCGCGCTGGGAAGCCGGCCATCCGCCGACCCACTTTCCCTACCTCCAAAACCCCGCACTGCCCACAGCCGGGCTGCGGCAGCACAGCGCGCAGTTGCTCGTGCCCATGCTCAAGCTTAGCGACGGCGAGCCCGAGTGGGTTGGCATGCAGCGTATCGCCTGGGCGGCGCCGGGCCAGTCTGCCGACAAGCGCTTCGTCGTTGGCACGCCGACACAGGGCGCTTTTGCCGTCATCCCCATCGAGGGCCAGGACGCCGAAGCGCCGCTGCGCGCCTTCGAGACCGCCAAAACCGCCCCCCATGTCGTGATGTGCGAGGGCATCGGCACCGCGCTGGCCATTCATCAAGCCACGGGTCTGCCCGTCATCGCCGCGCTCTCGGCGCAGAACCTGACCGAAGTGGCTAGAGCCTTGCACGATCAGGTGCAAGGCTGCGTGACCCTCTATGCCGACAACGACGGCGAACGGGCTGCGCACAAAGGGCAGATCAACGCCCTCAAAGCCGCCCGCATCCTCGGCGGCGCACGCACCGCCATCGCCCTACCCGCCAAACAGAACGGCGTCACGCCCCCCGGCTACGACGCCCGCGACCAACTCCGCGTAAGCGGGTCGGACGCGATCCGCAACACCCTGGATCGTGCCGTCCCGCCGTGGATTTTCCAGCGCAGCCATCCCGGCCTTGCGCTGCCCACCGGGCAAAGGCGCCGACCCTTGTCCCCCACTTCCCACCTCAAGCAGGAGAAACCGATGGAACCACAAGCTGATACCGAACCGAAGCCGCACATCCCCTCCGATGAACCCGTCCGCGTCCAGCAAGCTGAGAGCCTGCAGCGAGCGGAGTTCGCCGACCTCAACGCCGCCCTGGAGCAAGTCGAGTCCGAACAGGAGTCGAAGCCACAACCAGAGCAACAGGAGACGGAGGTCAGCGAAGCACAAAAAGTAGAAGCCGCCTTGCTGAATGCCTGGCGCGAATCCGCCCAGCCCGCCCGCGAACAGCGCGCCAAGGACTGGCAGGACTTGAACGCCCAGCAGCAAGCCGCGCGGGAGTCTCTGTTCTCCATCCTCGCCCAGCAGCGCGCCGAAACCCTCAAGAGCGGCGGCGACCTCGATGTGCATGCGTTTGAAGCCGCCAAGCAGATCGAGCATCTGCAAAAAACCCAGGCCGCGGAACGCAAAACCTTGACCAGCAGTCTGCCGCTGCCGCCGACCCTGCGCGAGTTTCTGGAACCACGCGCCGAGCACGACCCCATCGCCTCCCGCCTGCTCGAACAAGAAAAAGCCCGCGACCCCGCGCAGGAAAGCATCCGCGGCCGCCGCATCGCCGCCGTCGAGCCCGAAGTGCTCGACGGTCTGACTCACGACATCGAGGACGGCCCACCCAAAGCTGTGCACTACGCCCGCGACGGTGAGAAGGTCATGACCGACCGCGGCGAGCGCGTCGATCTCTACCACGTCGATGACCGCGAAATCGAGGCGGCGCTACGCCTGGCCGAGCAGAAGTACGACATGGACAAAGGCCTGCAGCTCACTGGCAGCCGCGAATTCCAAGAGCGCGCCGCCGAAATCGCCGGGCGCATGGGCCTCAAAGTGCAGAACCCGGAACTGCAGCAGACCTGGCAGCTTGGCCGCCTGCAAACCCTGCAGAGCGAAGAACTGGGCGCCGACACCCGGCTCACCGCCCCGGCGCGTGGGCAGGGCGCCATCGAGTCCGCCCGCCCCGATCGGATCGGCGATGGCCGAACCTACCCCGTGGACGCACAAGCCCTGCAGGCCGAGGCCCTGCTCGCCAAGCTCGACACCCAAGGCTTCGACGCCCTCGACCGCGCTTCGCGCTACCAGCCCCTGACGCCGGATCAACGCATCCAGTTGCAGGGTCACGATGAACAGACCCGCCTGATCGACGACAAGGATCGCCTCACCCCGCTGGGCCAGCAGGTGACCGAGCGCATGTGGGCCAAGATCGAAACCGAGCGCGAACAACTCCAACAGCAACTGCGCACCCGCAACATTGACGAGGAGCTGAAAAAACGCGAAGCGCAGGAACAAAAGCAGGAGCGCACCGAAGATAAGGCTCAAGAAAAGATCGTCGAACGCGAGATCGCCGCCCACGAGCGCGCCGAAGAACGCGAGGTCGAAGCGCCGCAGCGCCCACCCGTCAGACCACGCCCCCGGCAACCCAGTCGCGACATGGGCCTAGGCGGCTGAGCCTCCTGTCCCCACGCCGCAGAGTCAGGACAGGGCGTCTCGCTTCGACGCCCTGTCCGATCCATCACAGGAGTCCGTCATGCAAACCCCGCAAACCCCCGAAACCCCAGCAGTCGCCCCTGAAGGCGACACGGCTGAATTCGAGTCCCTCTCCGTCCCCGATCGAGCCACCGCCGAAGCGCTCGGCGCCGACATCGAAGACGACACGGACTTGGAGGCCGATCATGGCTGAGACCAAACCCGACCAAGCCAAACCGCCGCGCGACCTGCGCCAGGAACTCACCGACAAACTCGTCCAGACGCTGGAGCAGGGCCAGATTCCTTGGAACAAGCCCTGGGCCGCGCTTCGAAGCGGCTTGCCGCGCAATATGGAAACCGGCAGGGAGTACCGCGGCGGCAACCGCCTCATGCTGATGCTGGAGCAGGCCGACCGCGGCTACACCGATCCGCGCTACGGCACCGTCAAGCAGGTCAACGCCCTGGGCGGACGCGTCAAGAAGGGCGAACACGGCCTACCCGTAGAACTGTGGAAAGAGCAGCCCTTCTATCAGCGCAAGGACATCAGCGTGACGCTCAACGGCATGCGTGTGAAGGTGTTCGGCGAAAAGAATGGCAGTGCGGAGGTCGGCATGCCGACCGACAAGGACGCCACCCTGCGCGTCAAGACCACCGATCTGCGCGTGCAGCGCCACACCGAACAAGGCCCCCAACATCTGAGCTGGGACAAGGCGCGCGAGCTCGACACCTGGACTTCTCGCGTCCACACCGTGTTCAACGTCGCGCAATGCGAGGGGCTGAAGATCGAGCCTCTGGCCCCTGCGCCGAACTTCGATCCGGTGGCGCGGGGCGAATCTCTCAAGGCCGCCATGGCGCGCGATGGACTCAGCTACGGCGAGCATCCCGAACACGCCTTCTATTCGCCCAAGCGCGACCAGGTGGTACTCCCCCCGCGTGGCGCCTTCAATTCCGAGCTGGGCAACGAGGAGGGCGCAGCGCGCTACTACGGCACCTTGCTGCATGAGATCGGCCATGCCACCGGCGCAGCACACCGTCTGAACCGCGAAGGCATCACCGGCGGTCATCGCTTCGGCTCGGAGGGCTATGCCAAAGAGGAACTGCGCGCCGAGATGTTCAGCCTATTCGCCGCCGCCCAGACCGGCATTCCGCATGACGCCGAACGCCACGCCGCCTACGTCCAAGATTGGGCCAAGGTGCTCAAGAACGACAAGAACGAAATCTTCCGGGCTGCCGCGGAAGCGGGCAAGGCGGTGGACTACGTGCTCGCCAAAGAGCAGTCCCTGCAGGTCACGCAGGAACGCCAGGCCTCAGTCGAGGTGGCGGCGCGGGCGGCTGACTCTGCACCACTGCCCGAGGCAATTCCTCGCGATGCGCGGTCGGTGTTCTGGCGCAAGGTCGAGAATGTCGAGCACATTTGCGAGGAGGGCGGTGACCGCGACGCAAACAAAATCCGCGTGACCGACGCGCAGAATCTGTCGGTCGCCGAATATGACCAGTTCACGCGCAATTTTTTCGAGCCGCAACCGTGGCTTGCGGGCAAGGGTGGCGTGGAGAACGGCGACACGCGCCTGGTCGTCGAGGTGACGGCAAAGGACCGCCAGACCCTGCATATCGATCCGCAAGGGTATGACTACGCCCGGTATGTCGGCATCCCGGAAGCGGCTGTGGGCCGCGTGCTCGGCGCCCGGTCGTTTGTCACGGCAGAACGCGCGCCGGAGCAAGACAATCTCAAAGCTGTCGAGATTGACGCGCCCGCGCATTGGGGCAGCGCCCTGGTCAACCGCGACGAAAGCGGGCTGGGCGAGAGCGAAGCCGCCTGCGCCAAGGATTGGGTCGAAAAACAGGGCGTCGGTTATCCGGTGTCCATGTCCGATCCCTTCATGGGCCGGCATGAAGGCTTGCTCACCGAGATGGCAACCTATTCTTTCCTGGTGCCGCAAAAAGACATCGGCCCGAGCGTGGACGGCGGGCTGAATCCAGAGGCAGGCAAACCCACTGGAAAACCGCCGACCCTGCATGACGCCTTGGAAGCCAACGGCTGGAAATCCACCCCTCATGGGTCTTATGAAAAGACCTTCCTGCTGGACAAGGACAGGAACAAGGGCGGCGAGTTCACGCGCGGCCAGGGAACTGTCGAGAAAATCATGACCGCCAAAAGATGGGCCGCCGGGTTTGTCATCCAGCATGGATGGGATGACATCCCCGTTCCCGTGAAGGCCGGTCTCTCACCAACGCAGGCTGTTGCGGAACTCGATCAAGCGGCAAAACAGCGACTGCGATCAGAGCATGCCGATCTGGGCATCACCGCCATTCGTGGCAAGGGTGAGCCAGACCCGGCAGCAGAGCTGAAGGCGACTTGGACTGAGAAGGGCGTCTCCGCTGAACGCCAGGCCGAGATGCTTGCGCAGATCGAGGTGAAAGCGCAACCCGGCGCGCGGGTTGGCCCGTTCATCGTCGGCGGGCATGCTGAGCAGCCCAGCGCCTACGAAAAGGCCGTCCAGACCTTCGTGAGCGGCGGCGGCAATGAGAAGGATGCCCGCCGCATCCTGGACGATGTGTTGCTGAGCGATTTCAGCGACAAAAACCTGCCCAAGGCGCTTGAATTCCACGGCTTCGCCAAGCCGCACGAGGCCGACAAGCTCGCCACGGCCATCATCACCGAAGAAAACCGCAAGGTTCTCGCCAAGGAAGACCGCAAGGCCTCTGAGTACCAGGCGATGACGCAGGCTGAGCAGGGGACAGGCAAGGACAAGTCCGGAGCGTCTGATCGATCCGCCGAGAAACTGGCCGAACCGCCCGAGGCTGACAAACCTGAACGCCCGGCTCGCCCTCGTCTGCGCCAGACCCACCGCAAGGCCGCGGCGATGGAACGCTGAACCCAGCAGCCCAGCGGCAGGTGGCGCAAAACAGCCGCAGCGCGCGACCGGATTCCTTCCCCCTGTTGGCGATCCTTGCCGGGGCGCGCGCCGCCTGGCCCACGTCACGGGCCGCCCCCAACTTTTCGAGGCAGCACGACCATGAGCAACGCATCCGAAGCCATCTACCACATCCCCAAGGCGCAGAAAGACATCACCCGCTTCGTCTGGACGGGTCTGGGCCTGTTCATCATCATCGTGCTGCTGTCCACCTGGGCCGCCACCGAATACGCCGCCTGGGGTTTCGGTTTCACCCCGGCGCTGGGCGCGCCCATGATCCCGCCGTGGCTCTACGCCCCCTATGACATCCTGATCTGGACCTTCAAATACAACCGCATCGAATACGGCCAGTCCGTGCTAGACATCCTGGAACGCGCCCACCTCATCATGGGCGTCGGCGGTTTCCTCTCCCTGGTGCTGCCCGTGGGCATCGCCTACCGACGTTCGCGCAAAGCTGACGCCGAACGCAATGACCTGCATGGCTCGGCCCACTGGGCCGCCGCCCCGGAAGTCGCCGCCGCCGGCATCCTGCCCGACGACAAGAACAAGGGCGGGGTGCTGTTTGGCGCCTGGACCGACGGCCAGCAGGTGCGCTACCTGCGGCACAAAGGGCCGGAACACATGATGGTGTTCGCGCCCACCCGCTCCGGCAAGGGCGTGGGCATCGTCATCCCCACCTTGCTGAACTGGGATCAGTCCGTCCTGGTACATGACATCAAGGGCGAGAACTGGGCACTGACCAGCGGCTTTCGCGAGAAGGTGCTGGGCCATCGCGCCATCAAGTTCGACCCGACATCCCCCGATTCCGCCCGCTTCAACCCCTTGCAGGAAATCCGCATGGACGGCAATCTGGTCAAGGACGTGCAGAACATCGCCACCATGATCGTCGATCCCGACGGCAAGGGCCTGAACGACCACTGGGCCAAGACCGGCTTCGATCTCATGACCGGGGTGGTGCTGTTCGTCCTGCTCTATTGGGACGGCAAAGGCCCGGACGCCCGCTTGCGCTGCCTGCACACCGTGCAGGCCATCCTCTCTGACGGCGGCCCGATCCGCGAGATCGCCAAAGAAGCAGCCGAGCGCAACCAGGCCGAAGACGCTGAGCCGATGGAAGGCTCGCAGGCCGTGATGACCTATATCCGCGATGTCGCCCTGGAAAAAGGCGCGCAGAGCGCCGACACGCACGCCCGCACCGGCTGGGCCGCCGTGGCGCAGGCCAGCCAGTCCTTTCTGAACAAGGCGCCGAACGAAGCCTCGGGCGTGCTGTCCACCGCGCTGTCCTTTCTCTCGCTCTACCGCGATCCCATCGTCGCCGACAACACCCGCGTCTCCGACTTCACCCTGGAAAGCATCATGGGCGGCGCCGACGTGGACGGCAAGCCCGAAACCAGGAAGACGGCGCTGTATCTTGTGGTGCCCCCCAGCGACAAGGACCGCCTCAAGCCCCTGCTGCGTCTGGTCATCAATCAGGTGGTGCGGCGGCTGACCGAAGGCATGGACTTCGACGTCGGCGGGGCGAGCAAGAGCCGCTACCCGCACAAACTCCTGCTGCTGCTCGACGAATTCCCCAGCCTGGGCAAACTCGACATCTTCCAGGAGGCGCTGGCCTTCATCGCGGGCTACGGCCTCAAGGCGCTGCTCATCGTGCAGGACTTGAGCCAGCTCTTTGCCGCCTACGGCAAGGATGAGTCCATCATCAGCAACTGCCACATCCGCGTGGCCTACGCCCCGAACAAGATCGAGACGGCCGAGCTGCTCTCCAAGATGGCCGGTCAGGCTACTGTCAGTCACACCCAGCGGCAATACAGCGGCAACCGGCTGGCCGTGGTGCTGCAGAACGTCAACACCAACGAGCAGATCGTGCAGCGCCCGCTGCTCACCCCCGACGAGTGCATGCGCCTGCCGCCCGACGATGAACTGGTCTTCGTCGCAGGGCATGCCCCCGTCTACTGCCAGAAGATCAAGTATTACCAGGACGCGGCGCTGGCTGAGCGCATCAAGCTCGGGGCAGCGGCGAGCACGGGCAGGCAATGAAAGTCCAATAAAATGGACAAAATAAAAGAAATACAGCATCATGTCCAAGATGAAGGACATCAAAGACCCTATGCTTCCTGCGCTCAACGCCCAGGAGCTTGGGCACGCCCTGCGCGCAGAGCGCAAGGCGCGCGGCCTGAGCCAGGCGGCGCTTGCGCAAACCATCGGCAGAAAGCGCCAGACCATCGTCGCCCTGGAGGCTGGGCGCAACGTCAGCCTCTATACGCTGTTCGCCGCGCTGGCCGCCCTGGGCAAGGGGTTGCTGATCCAGGATGCCCGGCTCGACCCGGCTCGGCTGCAGGAGCTGTTCCCCGATGATGAAGATCAAGGAACTTGAAGTCTCCACCCCACAGGGGATGGCGGGGCCACTGCGCCGCGAGTCGCAGTACGTCTTCAACTACGGCCGCGGCGTTGACCCCTCCTGCGAGATTTCTCTGACCATGCCGCTGCGTGCGCAGAGCTATGCCGGGAACGTGTTGCCGCCCATTTTCACGATGAACCGGCCCGAGGGCTGGCTGGCGCAGGAACTCGTGCGCCGCATGGCCAGGCTCGGCCCGATGGACGACATGCGCTTGCTGGCCATCACCGGTGAGCACCAGATCGGCAGGCTGAATTTCAAAGAGCCCGGACAGACTGATATCAGGCGCCAGGCCCGGATCGGGCTGCGCGAGATTCTGTCCGCCGGATCGTCCGCCGAGGTCTTCGCCTTTCTGGTCGATCAATACATCGATTCAGGGATTTCCGGTGTCCAGCCCAAGATCATGGCCCCCGATGCCGACAGGCTGCCGCCCCCGGCCGACCGGACGACCGCCAGCGTGGCCGATCTGATCGTCAAGTCAGGCGGCGCGCAATATCCCGATCTGGCCGTCAATGAATTTCTCTGCATGAGCGCCGCGCGTCATGCCGGGCTGCAAACGCCCGAATTCTGGTTGTCCAATGATCGCCAGCTCTTTGTCATGAAGCGCTTTGACATCACACCAGAGGGCAGCCGACTGGGTTTTGAGGACATGGCCGTGCTCATGGGCAAGCCAGCCGACCCCTATGGCCGCTATAAGTATGAGGGCAGCTACGAGAACATCGCCCGCGCGCTGCATCTGTATTGCGGCGCCGAGACGCCCCAGTCCCTGGGCCGACTGTTCGCGAGCTTGGCCCTGTCCATGATGGTGCGCAACGGCGATGCGCACCTCAAGAACTTCGGCGTGCTGTACGACCATCCGCACGCCATGCAGCCGCCCCGGCTTGCGCCCGTCTACGACGTGGTGACGACCACGGCCTACAGCTATGCCGACACCCGCACTGGAAGAGAACTGACCGACCGCACCCTGGCGCTCAAACTCGCAGGGTCGAAGTCCTACCCCTCCCGCGAGGAACTGATGGACTTCGGGCGGGTGATCTGCAACGTCAATCGCCCTGGTGAAGTCATCGAACGCATCGCCGAAGGCATGACGCGGGCGCTTCAAGAGCACGGCGAGCTGCTGTCCAGCCCCATGCGGGACCTCATTCACCGGGAGTGGGATGCCGGAAGAGTGGGCTACGCGCCCATCGTGTCCAGGACGGCGCAGTCCCTCTCTCCAATCGAGAGAGCAAGCCCAGACGCCCCCGCCGATGACAGTGGTACGAAGGCGCAACCCGCCCACCGCCGAAGGAGCACGCGCCGCGACCTGAACCGCTGAGCTTCCCGGCCCCACCCCGCAGAGTCAGGGCAATCACCGCGCACCTCCGCGCGGCAGGAGCCCTGAATGAGCATCCCCTACGCCATCGAACAAGCGCTCGCCCTTCAGCGGAAGCCGCGCTGGAATCGCCTGCTCATTCCCATCGCGGCGCTGGCCGCGACCGCCCTGGCCATCAACGTCCTGTGGTGGTGCGGCTGGCGGGTCAACTGGACGGAAAGCGAGCCGCTCGGCCTATACCGCCTGCTGCCCGTCACTGCAGATTCCCGCATCATCCGGAGCGAACGCGCCGAGTTCTGCCCGCCGCCAACCATCACGCCGCAGGCTTTCCCCTTCTACATGAAAGGCGACTGTCCAGGCGGCGGCATGCCGATGTTCAAACAGATTGTCGGTCTGCCCGGCGACCGCATCACCGTCACCCCGCAAGCCGTGACCGTCAACGGCAAGGCGCTTGCCCACAGCGGCCAGCTTCCCGGCTCCCCGAGTTTTCCACGGGTCCATCTCCCGTACCAGCACGGCACATTCACCCTAGGCCCCGATCAGTTCTGGGTGTATGGCAGCGGCGCGCGCCCCGCGCTGGCCGCCCAGAGCTTCGACAGCCGCTACTGGGGGCCGATCACCCGAAATGACATTCGCCGCATCACCCGCTGATGCAGTTGTCCCCGCCCCGCAGAGTCAGGGCAGGGCGCCAACGTCTGGCGCCCCCTTCCCAACCTGAAAGGTCTCCTCATGAAACGTCTCAAACTGCTTTCCATCCATCACCGCCTGCGCGCCGCCGTCGTGCGCCGCCTGGTTCTGGCCTCCGCCGTATTCGCCGCCACCATGGCCGACGCTTTCGCCACCGGCGCCGGCGGCCTGCCGTGGGACAGTGCGGTCAGTACCCTGCAGAACGACCTGACCGGCCCGGTGGCCACGGCCATCAGCGTCATCGCCTTTCTGGCTGCGGGCGCCGCCCTGGTGTTCGGCGAAGAACTCGGCGGCATCGCCAAGAAAGCGCTGTATGTGGTGCTCGGCGTGGCGTTCATCGTTCTGGGCAACAAATTCCTCCAGGTGCTCGGACTGACCGGCGCCCTGGTGTTCTGAACATGATGCATCCCGCCCTCTCACAGGCCGGGCAAGGCGGGGAGGCGACTCCCCGCCCCGCGCTGCCCGAAGTCCTGATCGCCGTCGTGCAGGCCCTGGTCGAGCAGGGCTGGGAGCTGCCGCAGATTGTGGCGGCGCTGCGCCATACGGCCGACCTCACCGAATTCACTGACCGCGTGACCGGAGTTCCGCAATGAACGACACCAAAACCCCGATCCATGATTCGCTCAACCGGCCCATCCTGATGATGGGCGGCGAACGCCAACTGGTGCTGCTGCTCGCCATCGTGGCCGGCATTTTCATCTTCTCGCTGGCCAAGCTCTGGGCCGCCGTCATCGGCGTCACGCTGTGGATGGTCGGCCAATGGGCGCTGTCCCGTGCCGCAGCCTACGACCCCATCCTGTCAAAAACCGGCGGCAGGCTGCTGAAGTACCGCCGCCACTACCCCGCGCAGGCCAGCCCCTTCGCCAAGGATCGGGAGGTGCGGTCATGATGGCGCTCAAGGAGTTCCGCTCGGCCGCCTACGGCCTGCCCGACCTGCTGCCCTGGGCGGCGCTGGTGGACAACGGCATCGTGCTGACCAAGAGCGGTGGCCTGATGGCGGCCTGGGAATATCACGGCCCCGATCTGGACTCTTCCACACAGGAAGAACTCGGCGCCATGTCCGCCCGGGTCAACGCGGCCCTGAGACTGGGGGACGGCTGGGTGCTGCATTGCGACGCCGTGCGCGCGCCCGCGCCGGGCTACGCCCCGCCCGGCGCATTCCCCGACCGCACCACCCGGCTGATCGACGACGCCCGCCGCAACAGCCACGAGCACAGCTTCGTGGGCTACCGCAGTCGCTTCATCCTCACCGTCACCTGGTTCCCCATGCCCGATGCCGCGAGCAAAACGGCCGATCTGTTCGTCGAGGGCCGGGTCAAGGCCACGGCCCACCGCAATCTGGAGCGCTTCAAGGAACAAATCCGGGAGATGGAATCCCGCCTCTCCACCCTGCTGACCATCCACCGTCTCAAAGACCGCATCGACCTGCGTACCGGCGCCATCGACAGCCCCCTTCTCGCGCACCTGGAACAGTGCGTCAGCCTGTTGCCGGATCATCGCCCCTTCCGTATGGCACAAGTGCCCATGTATCTGGACGCCGTGCTCGGCCAGCACGACTTCACCACCGGCTTCATCCCCCGCATCGGCCGCCGCAGCATGTCCTGCATCGCCCTGACCGGCCTGCCGCCGGAGAGCTTCCCCGGAATCCTGGACATGCTCTCAAGGCTGCCCGTGTCCTACCGCTGGAGCAGCCGCTTCATCTACCTCGATCCGGGGCAGGCCGAGAAGACGCTGAACAAATACCGCAGCAAGTGGGCGCAAAAGCGCAAGAGCATGATGAACCTGCTGCGCGAGAACGCCGGCGGCCAGGCTACTCACATCAACGCCGACGCGGACCGTATGGCGAACGACGCCGTGCAGGCGCTGGCCGAGGCCTCCAGCGGCATGGTGCTGTTCGGCTACTACGCCAGCGTCCTGCTGCTCTCGCACGAAGACCCGGAAATCCTGGACGAATCCACCCGGGAGATGGTCAAGCTCATCGAGAACCGCGGCTTCGGCGCCCGTGTGGAGGACGTGAACGCGGTCGAGGCCTATCTCGGCACGCTGCCCGGCAACACCGCCGCCAATGTGCGTCGCCCCATCCTCCATACGCTCAACCTGGCCCACCTGCTGCCGCTGACCGCCGTCTGGGCCGGGCCAGAGCACAACCCCTGCCCGTTCTACCCGCCGAACAGCCCGCCGCTGCTGCAGGCCAAGACCGACGGCGGCACGCCCTTCACCCTCAGCCTGCACGCGGGCGATCTGGGTCACACCGCCATCCTCGGCCCGACCGGCGCCGGGAAGAGCACGCTGCTCGCTCTCGTGGCGGCGCAGCAGTTCCGTTATCCCGGTGCGCAGGTCTTCGCCTTCGACAAGGGCTATTCCATGCTGCCGCTGTGCTGGGCGGCAGGCGGCGAGCACTACGACATCGCGGGCGAGCAGGGCGACCTGGCGTTCTGCCCCCTTGGCCGGGTGGATGAACCGAACGAGCGCGTGTGGGCCGCCGAATGGCTGGAACAACTCTGCGAGCTGCAGGGCGTCAAGATGCTGCCTCACCACCGCCAGGAGCTGTTCCGCGCGATCACCCAGCTCGGCGCTTCAACCGACCGCATGGCGCAGCGCACCCTGACCAACTTTCTGGTACTGCTGCAGGATCAGAGCCTGCGTGAAGCCCTGCAGGCCTACACCCTGCGCGGCATGGCCGGCCACCTGCTCGATGCCGAAACCGACAGCCTGGGGCAGGATGTGTTTCAGGTCTTCGAGATGGAGCATCTGATGAACAAGGGCGACAAGCTCGTGCTGCCGGTGCTGACCTATCTGTTCCACCGCATCGAGCAGCGCTTCAAAGGCCAGCCCACGCTGCTGATCCTTGATGAAGCCTGGATCATGCTCAGCCATCCCGCCTTCAAGGCCAAGATCCGGGAATGGCTCAAAGTCTTGCGCAAGGCCAACACGGCAGTCGTGTTCGCCACCCAGTCGCTGACCGACCTGACGCGCTCGGGCATTGCCGACGTGATCTTCGAGTCCTGCCCGACCAAGATCTTTCTGCCCAACCCCGAGGCCGAGACCGAGAACATCAAACCGCTGTATGAGGCCGTCGGTCTCAACGCCCGGCAAATCCAGATTCTGGCCTTTGCCACCCCGAAGCGCCAGTACTACGTCATGCACCCGGACGGGCGCCGCCTGTTCGACCTCGGCCTGACCGGCCCCGAACTGGCCTTCGTCGGGGCCAGCGGCAAAACCGACATCGCGCGCATCCGTGAACTGCGCGACACCCTTGGCAATGCGTGGCCCGCCCAGTGGTTGCGCGAACGCGGCCAGTCAGAGGCCGCACAACTTTGGGAGTCTTACACATGAACAAGCGCTTGTATCCCGTCCTCGCCGCCGCCCTGGCGGCTTCGCCATTGCTGGCGTCTGCGCAGACCTATCCGGCGCCTGCGCCGACCCCCGATCCGACAGCGCAGCAGAGCCTGAGCGCGTCCGCGAACCAGAACTCGACCAGCGCCTACAACGGCGGCATGTCCTACTACAACCAACAGGCGTACCAGGCTGCGGCCAACACCGCGCAGGACATCTCAAGTCAGGATGCGTCCAATGCGGGGAGCGGATACGACGGCATCGGCTACAGCGACGCCTGGCAGCAGGCCGCCGACCAGGCGCAGTCGGTCGCGACCGGCAACCAGACCCAGGCGGACGCCCAGATTCCGGTGCAGCAGCAAAGCGCCACGTCGCAAGGCGCGTCGTACAACGCCGAAGTCTCCGCAGCGCCTGCCGTTGCGCAGTCCAACAGCGACGCTGCGCAGTCGGCAGCATCGTCCGGCGCTGCGCAGTCCACCACCAGCATCGCGCAGAGCACCGGAGTTCCGCAGGGCCAGCCCACGGTGACGAACCACACCGGCGAATACCTGATCGCCGGGGCCGCGACGCAGGCGGCGATGAACGGACTCTCCGTCACCGGCTTCACCGCGAACAAGACGGCTTACCAGGACGCGCAGAATGCCGCGTCCTGCGGCAATCCCTGGTGCGCTGCGGGCTGGATGGCGGCCAATGCCGTCGAACAGAACATCGCCAACGGCGCCTATGCCGCGAACGTCGCCGCCGCACCGGTGCTGGGCACGGCGCTGAATGTCGCCGCCGCTGCCTCCGCGCTGAACAGCGCCAAGGGCACGCTACAACAGATTCAGTCCATGACCGGCGTGACGCAGGGCCAGACCGCAGGATCGACGAACACCCAGCAGGCGCTTGCGCAGACCACGACGCAGACCGGCGTGCAACAAGGGCAGTCCGCAACTGCGGTCAGTGCGGACACGTCCTACACCAGCGCGGCAGACGCCCAGCAGAACGCCTTGGGCGCAGCGGCCCAGCAGAACCAGAACGCCGCCGTCACCGCGGCGCAGGCCGGGTTGGCCGGACTGAGCGCAGAGTATTCGCGCAACGCCGCCAACCAGATCGCCAGCTACGACAACGCCCAGGCGCAGTCCACAGGCGATCCCACCTGGACGCAGGCTGCGGGTATCGCGCAAAACGAGGTGGACCAGCAGCAAGGCATTTATGACTACCAGCAGAACATCCAGAACCAGGCGATTGCCACCGGGAACACGACTGCGGCACAAGAGAACGCCCTGTCGCCCAGCATCGGCGGCACGCTCAACACCGCTGCGCAGAACGCCGCAGCGAATCAGTCCAGCACCACATTGCAGAACATCGGCGCGCAAACCGGCGTGCCGCAAGGCCAGTAACCCTCACCTCGCAGGAGAACCCTCATGAACCTGAAAAAGTCCACCCTCGCCCTCGCCGCGATCGCCGCCCTCGCCAGCACGCCCGCCCATGCGACCGGCATGATTGCTGGTGCGACCTTCCCTGAACAGATCGTGCAGGAACTGACCCTGGTCGAGCAGTACGCCACGCAGGCGCAGCAGCTACAAGCGCAGTTCCAGCAGGTCTACAACCAGGCCGTGAACATGCAGAACATCCCGGCGCAGCTCTGGCCAAACATCAGTGGCCAGTTGCAGAATCTGGTCAACCTGGTCGGCAATGCCAAAGGCTTGTCGTATGCCGCGGCGAACACCGTATCGGCGGTGCAAACCCAATTCGGCCAACCCAGTGCAGTGCTGAGCAACTACAACGCCAGCCTGCAGACATGGACGGGAAACCTGGACAGCCAGATTGCCGATGTGCTCAAGCAATATGGCCTGAATGCATCGAACTTCCAGACCACGCAATCGGCGCTCGCCAGCATCCAGGCCCAGAGCCAGTCGGCAGGCGGCCGCAAAGCCGTCATGCAGGCTGGCAATCAGATTTCGGCGTTGATGGTCAACCAGATGCAAGGCTTGCAATCCGACATTCAGGCCGGCAACCAGGCCATGCTGAACTACATGGCGATGCAGGCGCATACGCAGGTGAACCAGTCCAACAGCGTGACGCCCATCCTGACCGCCCCCACCGGGCCCGGTGCATTCTGAAGGAACAATGATGCGAACCGTCACCGCAGCAGCGTCACGCCGTGCCTTCCCAACCCGCGTGCAATGGGCCGCCACCGGGCTGATACTCCTGCTTGTGGTGGCGGCCACCGCCCACGCCGCCCCGGCGCCCACCCCGACGGGTGGCCCAGGGGGGCAGGGCTACCTCGACACCATCAGCTCGCAGTTTCAAGCCGCGACCACCGGCTGGATGACCACCGCACAGGGCTATGCCTTCAAGATTTTTACGGCGCTGGCCGCCATGGATCTGTCCTGGTGGGGCATCAAGCAGGTACTCAAGAAGAACGATCTGGCCGATTTCATCGCCGGGGCCACCCTGAAAATTGCCTCCATCGCCTTTTTCTACACCATCGTCAAGTACGCGCCGACATGGATGCCGCTCATCACATCGAGCTTCATGGACATGGGACAGGCCATCGGCGGTTCGAGCGCCGCAACAGCATCGCCGTCCGGTGTGATGTCGATGGCCTTCTCCGTGGTGCATCAGCTCTACGAGGTCTACGACAAGGCGCCGGGCGGTTTGTTGAACATCGGCACCAACCTGTTCCTGGCCATCATCATCGCCATCACCTCGCTGCTGGCCCTGATCGGCTTTGGCCTGGTCGCCCTGCAGCTATTGATGACGCTGATCGAGACCTATCTGGTCGGCGGCGCCGGCCTGGTGATGCTGGGCTTCACGGGCTCCAGCCTGACCAGCAGCTTCGGCGAGAAATACATCGGCTATCTGGTCAGCGTGGGCATCAAGCTGCTGATGATCTACGCCATCATCGGCCTCGGGCAGAACCTCATCAACAGCGAACTCGCCTACATCGCGCAATACACCGGAGGAAAGTCGCTGCCGCCCACCGATCTGCTGACGGTCGGCGTCAGCATGCTGATCTACGGGGTCATCGGCATGCAGGCGCCGGGCCTGGCGGGCAGCCTGATGAACGGGTCTCCGAATATGTCCCTGGGCAACGTCGCGGGCGGCGCTGCGGCGATCGCTGGCGGCATCGCCGCAGCGGGCGTGGCAGGGGCCGCAGGTTACGCCAGCGCCGCCAAAGGTCTCGACAGAATGGCAGGCCTGGTCGGGGCTGGGGCGGGTGGCGGCTCAGGCGCGGGCGGCGCGATTGCCGGCGCAGAAAAACTCGCCGCCCTCGGCCAGGCCACTGGCGCAGCGGGCAAACCCGCAGGCGACATGATGGGTTCCATCGGCGGCGGCGGGAAAGGGGGCGGTGCTTCCGCGCCCGCACCGTCCTCCGGCACACCTGCTGGATCGCTGGGCGGCGCGGGCAGCACGGGGGCCAATACCGCCCGCATGGGCCAAGCGGCTCAAGCGATGATGGAGGGCAAGGGGATCAGCGGCCCGTCGAGCACACCTCTGCGTCCCGCCGCGCCGTCCGCACCGCCGCAACCCTCGCCCGCACCGAGCGCACCGCCGAAAGGCCCCGTCGATGCACTGGGCGCACCCTCCGGCGAGAGTGGGTCTGCCGATCTGAGCAAGGCGGCGAGCAGCTCGGATCGAGAGCCGTTCGATGTGCTGAAAGACAACCTCGGCAAGCTGGCTGGCACCAAAGATGACATCGCCCGCCACGAGGGCGGTGGTGGCAGCGGCATCCAGATCCGCCTCGGCCACGTGGAGCACTGACATGGCCGACGACAAGCACCGCCTGCGCAGGCAGGTGTCCGATGAAATCGGTGCAGTTCTGTCCCGAGCGATTCAACGCGACCGCAGAAGCCTGGTGATCCTGCTGCTGCAGATCGTCAATGCCGTCTGGTTTGCCGTGCTGTGGGAACACGACTTCAAGCCGCCCGCAGCAACCGTCATTTGGTCGGTTTTCTTTGCCGCCTCGATGGCCGTGTCGATCGCGATCGAGAAACACCGGCCATAACGCGCGCCCATGGCGCGTGGTTGAGCAGGGCGCTCGCCGCGCCAATGGGTTGCGTTGGTGCAAAACACGGACGCGGGTTTCCCCTTCGGGGTCGCAATCAACAAGATGGGTAACCCGATCCTCGCGTCGCTTCGTGTGGTTGTATGACTACGCTGACAGGCAGGCCGTATCCAGCAGAATACCGTGCTTGACAAAGAAGTCGGCGGTGCGTTTGAACCAGAGTTGGTGAAACGCCCGCCGTGAGGGATCGTTGCGCAGTCGATTGCGCAGTGCAGCGGCATTCTGCATCCCGGACAGCGCGATCACTTGGGCATCTGCATACACTCGTGGGTTGTACATCTGCCCGATGAAGTAGACGAACGTCTTCTCGATCGCCTTGCGCACACGATCGACGGTTGCCTGCGAGGCATCCTGTTCAAGCACCTGTGCATAGAGCCGCTGCACGATCTCGCGCCCGAACGAGATGTGCCTTGACTCGTCCAGGTGATGCTGGTGATTGATTTCGCG
This sequence comes from Thiomonas sp. X19, assembly GCF_900089495.1. NCBI lineage: Bacteria > Pseudomonadati > Pseudomonadota > Betaproteobacteria > Burkholderiales > Thiomonas > Thiomonas sp. X19. The sequence goes on from NZ_LT605203.1 coordinate 4,620,062, forward strand.
CACAATGGCGGGCACATTCGGGCTCTTGCTAACTTTGTAGTTGTAGAAATCGACATATTCCTCAAAGATCAGCGTGCTTGCGAACAATAAGAGGTCTCGCTCAACCAGGTTCGCTGCAGATCCAGTCGGCAGTGCGGCGGCAGGGTAGATCTTGCCGACATAGTCCAGGCAGAACTTCGCGAAGAACCACATGTGCCCGTTCTCTTCGGCAACGAAGACATGCAGGTATTCCGAGATGTCCCGATAGCGCGGCTCGTAGAACGCCATCATCAGAAAGGCCAGTGCGCCCTTGATGCCATGGACGTTGAGACTGAAAAAGTTGATGCACTCCCAGTGGCTCAGCGAGATCAGCGCTGATTCGCCGAGCGCCTCATGGATCTGTGTGCCGAACGTGGTCAGCAGGTCCTCGTCGCACCAGGGACGGTCGTGCTCAATCTCGCTCGGCCAGACGAAGCGCGTGAACACGTCGTACTGGTTGCGCCGTGAGAGTTGCAGCAAGCGCTCAAGCAGCTTCTGCTCGGCCACGGGCCCGGTCATGACCGAAGCTCCTGCGCTTTTGAGATCGACTCAGGTGTCACCGGGTCGAATGACGATGGCGGGTCGGACCGCAGGAGATCGTTGAGCCGCCTGCGGACATCCTCGGCGTTGTCATACCGGTCGCGTAGCATCGAGATCCAACGCTCCAGCCCGAAAGCCACGCAACTCGTGTGGATCGGCTCCGCGGCGATAGAGATCCCGAACCTGCGGCCGAAGTAGTTGCGGTGGTGGTTCAGCGAAGCGACGGCGTGCCCGTCGAACACGACCTCCTGTTTGGTTGGCAGCACCTTGGACATTGTCGCGACCGAGCTCGACGTGTCAAAGAACGGATCTGATGCCGTCTCGTAGGCGAACTCGAGTTCCAGCGCGCGCATTACCTGGTCGATGACCGCGCGTCCACGGTCCACATGCTGCTTCGCATCCGCCGCAGTTCCCAGGCAGACGAACTCCTTCATAGTGAAGTTGTAGCCGCGGTAGCGGTCGAGCGGCTTGTCCTCGTGTCTAAAGCACCTGGCGATGCAGCCCACCACCTGCGGTGCGGTAAGGCTCTGCCCCTTGCGCTCCAGATAGACCTTGTAGCAGGTCGCTGGCAGCAGTGCCATGCTGGTACGCGACGGCCCATAGCGCACGTCGACGCGCCGATCGCCCGCGGCGAAAGCCGGCAGATGCTCCACGTCCAGCGCACACAGCAGACAGGTGAGATGCGGAAAGTTGCGCGCATAGCCAAGCGCATCGAACTCCTCGACACTCAGCAGGCTGTCGTACTCGACGAAGTTCTCGGGTGGCAGGCAGAACAGGTGATCAAGTGCTGCCTCGAGATCTCTGCGGACAAGATACCAGTTTGCGGTTGTCTTCATGGATGAAACGCTCCTTCTGTTCGCCGAGCAGCCCGCCGGACTGCCCTCAGTCGATGACCGCCATCACCAGCCAGCTACGCGCCACGCCGGGCACCTCGCGCGGTTGGGTTTCGTAGGGCCAGCGCCGACCGCCGGTATCCGCGGTGCCCGGCTCGCGCAGATCGAGCACCGACCATCCCTGTTGCTTCAACCATGCCTCCGGCGCATCGGTGCCGAAGCGCCAGCCGACACCGTCCTTGCGAAGTGCGGCGAGGAAAATCTGGCTGAAGGGACTGTTCAGCAGGCTCCTGCTCGCCATGTCGACGACGAGACGACTCCCCATCGCGCTCATCGCACGACAGGTGGAAAGAACTTCGCCTGCCTGCTCGTCCGTCAGAAAGAACAGGAGCCCCTCCGCCAGCCACAGTGCAGGCTTTGACGGATCGAACCCGGCACCGATCAGCGGACCGCGCCAATCTCTGGCCAAGTCCGCGGCGACGTTGAGGCGCAGCGCACGGGAAGGGCCTCCAATTTGGTGCAGCCGCGCTGTCTTTTCCGCCAATAGCTCGCCATGGTCTACCTCGTAGACTTTCGTCCCTTGCGGCCAGTCCAGCCGGTAGGCCCGGGTGTCCATGCCGGCAGCCACCATCACGATCTGCCGGATCGCAGGTTCCTCCCGCAGCGCGGCAGCACAGGCATCGTCGAAGAACCGTGTCCGGATGACGACGAATTCGCGCACGCCCCCGCCCTTGTAGCGTTGCAGCAATTCGAACCCGTCCGGCTGCGCCAACTCGCGGGCGAGATCGTCACGAAACAGCGCGTCGCTGCCCTTCTCGTTCTCCAAGGCCCGGATCGCCGCGGTCCATTGCGCGGTCAGCGATACAGTTTGCATGTGTGCGTCTCCTTGTCCCTATGCTGCGCCTGGGCCGCGTCGCGGCGCACGAAGCGGCTGTGCAGCACCAACGTCATCAACGGCCTGGCCTCGCCTTCCCGGGTCAGCCTGCCGGCGTTTTTGACGGTGATCAGGTCCTTGCGGAACGGGCTCTGAACCAGATCGAGGATCTCGACCTCGCCGACCAGAACGTCGTCCGGACGCACCGGAGCATGCCAGCGCAACTCGTCGACTCCGGGCGAGCCCTCGACCCGCGCGCCCTCCAGCATCGCGCGCACGTACAGGCTCATCCAGATGGCCGCAGTGTGCCATCCGCTTGCGACGATCCCCTTGAAGAACGACTGGCTCCCCGCCTCCTGCGACAGGTGGTATGGCTGCGGGTCGTACAGGCTTGCGAAGGCCACGATCTCCTGCGTCGTCACGCGGTGGCTGCCGAGCGAGAACTTGTCGCCATGCCGGTAGTCGTCCGCGGCTTTCATTTCGGCTCCACGAGTTCGGTGTCCGCGCCGCTGAAGTAAGCCGCGCGGATGGCGTCGATGGTGCGGAACTCGTCGATGTTCACGTTGTCCAGCTCAATCGTGCGCCCGCTGAGCTCCGCGATCAGCAGCACAAACTCGACGAACCGCAGCGAGTCGATCAGTCCGTTTTCGATGAGGTCGTCGCAGTCTGAGAAGTCGGTTCCGCCTAAGTTTTTCTCGGCGATGAAGCGCCGAACCCGGTCCATTCTGTTGCTCATACCATTACTCACTTTCCTCATTCAGGCCTTCGCCCAATCTGTGCCCTGGAACACCCTTCGAGGCCAATCCGAGCAAGGGAAGCAGTGCAGCCACTAATAACAGTGCCGCCCCAAACGATAGAGAGTCGTTCAACGTGCCCATGTCGGCAATCGCCCCTGCAGCTACCGGCCCAATGGCCTGCCCGAGTGCAAATACCACAGTGAAAAACGTAATGCCCTTGGCCCAGAGATCCGATGGCATGCGCTGACGCACCAGCACGGCGACCGATGATGGCACGATGAACATGCCAAGGCCGAACGCTGCAGCCGAGCAGAGAAGGCTGGCTCCCCCCCCATCCAGGATCGGAATCGACGCGCCGATCAGCGTGGCAAAGCAGCTGGCCGACTGAGTAAGCGCCGGTGGCCAATTGTTCAGTGCCACCCGCCATACGAAAGGCGAAACAGCGACGCCGCTTCCGAGGATGAGCCAGAAACTCAGGCCGAACAGCAGCGACCAACCTTGATTGCGCATCCAAGCCAGGATGAAAGTCATATAGACGATATAGCCTGCGGCGAACAAGAGGTAGCCCAGCAACGGTGTCCGCAGGCCACTCAGTGAAAGCGCTCGGCGCGATGCCGACGGGGCGACGTCGACCGGTCTGCGGGCTTCGAGCAAGGGCCAGACCGACAGCACAGCCGCCAGTAGTCCCAGCAGCAGCCAGGCCTGCGGCCACGCAGCCACTCCCCAGAATGCCAGCAAGGGATCTACCGCGAGGCCAGACAGCGCGATGCCAATACCTGCGCCCGCGAAGTACAGTCCCATGGCCGTGCCGCTGAGATCCGGAAAGTGGCGATAGCGAACTGCCACGAGTGCGCCACCGCAGGAGAACGCCCAAGCCGCACCGATGCCTGAGAGCAGTCTGGCTGCCGTCAGCCAGACTAGGTCTGCTGACAGTGCCGTTGCTGGCAGAGACAAGACTGTGAGGTACAGGCCTACGGAGAACAACCATGTGGGTGATCGGTATCGCAGAAGCAGATAACCGCTTGCTGCGCCAGCGAGGTATCCCAGTGCGTTGGCCGTGTTTAACCAACCGGCCTGAGCGTAGTTCCATGCCATGGCCTGATGCATGGCTGGCAGGATCAACGCGTACGCGAAGCGCGCCAGACCGTTGCCAACGGCCACCGATAGCCCAAGACCGAAAGCGGGCCAGAGCGAGGCCGTGGCGAAAGTTGAGGACTTGGTGTTCATGTTGTTTTCCTGGGCCGAGGCGTTTTTCTACGTCCTCATATCGGACAACTGATGTGAGGAGCTTATGTGTTTGCACGATGTGCGACGATTGTCTAAAATGACTCCTGCAGTTCCATTTCAGACATTCAAACAATCAGGGCGATGGCAACCCAGTTCTTTATCGCAGCAATGGATGGCGCTTTAGGTGCCAGCGTGGCTGCGACACTCGATGCCCTGAGCGTGGCCAGCGGTGGAGCGGCTTCGCTTGGTCAGGCTTCGCCGAGTTGGCGAGTAGTCGGGATGTCGAATGAAGTCCGGTTGTCCAACGGGATGAGACTTGCAGCCCAGCCGATCGACGCCGCGCGCGTCCCAGCCTCCTCCGTGATCGTGTTTCCAGGCATTGGGCTGGATCATCCAGATCTCGGTTCGGAAGGCGATATCCACGGTCGCTACGACGAGCGGAAAATCCTGCACCGCATGAGCATGCCTGATGCCGAAGCCTTTGCGCGTCTGGCGCAACGGCACCATGCGCGGGGGGGCAAAGTGGCCGCCTCCTGCTCAGGTGTGCTGCTCCCCGCTATGGCCGGCCTGCTGCAGGGCGGGGCGGCGACGACCCATTGGCGCCTGAGTGGCTTCTTCCACAAACACTTCCCACAGATTCGGCTGGATACGAAGCGCATGGTGGTTGAGTCGCATGGCATCGTGAGTGCGGGCGCTGCGATGGCACAAATGGACTTGATGCTTTACCTGATCCGCAAACAGATCGGTCGCGAACTGGCAGACCTGGTCATGAGCTATTTGCTGATTGACACCCGCACCACGCAGGCCCGGTATCAGGTTTGGGAGCACTTGGACGTGCCAGACGACGAGACGGCGCGCAGCTTCGAGGCGCTTATCGAGGCCAGCCTGCCGGACATCTTGTCGGTGCGGCAGGCGGCTCGGCAACTTCACATGACCGAGAAGACCTTGGCGCGGCGCCTGTTCAAGGCATCCGGTGTGACGCCCATGACGCTGATCCATTCGGTGCGCATGCGCCACGCTCGGCGCCTATTGGAACTTGACGAACTCACGCTCGACGAGGTCGCACAGCGAGTGGGCTATGCCAACGCGACCTCCTTGCGCAAGTTGACGATGCGCATGGCGCAGGTTGCGCCTGCCGCATTCAGGTCGAGCGCGACGGGCACACGCTCGCGAGGTTGAATAGTTCGCTCACAAGAGGCTCGGCTGTGTGGTTCTGTCGCGTGTTTTTTAGAGGTGATGAACCCAAGAGGAAACAAGGCAAAAAAGGAACGGACCGATGCCAAGTGTGCCCAGTAGGTGACGAAGTTCGGGCGAAGGCGTAGCGCTTGGCATAGCTGTATTCGACAGTGGTGATGTCGTCAGCGATGTTCGTCGCTTGACAACAGAGATTACAAACCCAGCTCGCTCAGCTCCGGGTGATTGTCTGGTCGCCGTCCCAGCGGCCAGAAGAACTTGCGGTCGGCCTCCGCGATCGGCAGGTCGTTGATGCTGGCAAAGCGTCGCATCATGAACCCCTGCTCATTGAATTCCCAGTTCTCGTTGCCGTAGGAGCGGAACCAGTGGCCCGAGTCGTCGTGCCATTCGTAGGCGAAGCGTACCGCGATTCGGTTGCCGGTGAAGGCCCACAGTTCCTTGATCAGCCGGTATTCCAGTTCGCGCGTCCACTTGCGTTCGAGGAAACGCTGCACTTCGGCACGGCCGACCGGAAATTCGGCGCGGTTGCGCCAGCGGGTATCTTCCGTGTACACCAGTACCACGCGCGCGGGATCGCGCGTGTTCCAGGCGTCCTCGGCCATGCGCACTTTCTGCAGGGCGGAATCTTCGGTAAAGGGGGGCAGGGGCGGCTTGGTATCCACGAGTTCTCCTTGGGTTGATGTAGACAGACTTGTCTACTCGAGTCCACTCTAGCTGATGTAGACAGACCTGTCTACAATGCCGTCATGCCGTCAGACATCCATGCCTCAGAAGCACTACCCGCGCGCGACCGCATCCTGCGGACTGCGCACGACCTCTTCTACCGCGACGGTGTGCGCGCCACCGGCGTCGACCGCATCATCGCCGAATCCGGCGTAGCCAAGCTCACGTTCTATCGGCATTTCCCCAGTAAGAACGACCTGATCAAAGCCTATCTGGAGCTTCGGCACCGGCTCTGGATGGATTGGTTGAACGGAGAACTGGAGCGCCTCCGCAGGCGCGACTGGAGCGTGGCGACGTTGCTCGTCGCCGTATTCCAGGAATGGTTCGAAAGCGAAGGTTATCGGGGCTGCGCCTTCCTGAATGCTGTTGTTGAACTGGAAGGTGTGTTGCCAGAAGTTGCAGACATCGCCAAGAGCCACAAAGACGAAATGGCTGAGACGATCTCACGCCTTCTCCCCGAATCGGAGGATCGCCGGGGACTTGCTGTGGCCATTGCTGTGGCGCTGGACGGCTCCATCCTGCGCGCCCAGATGGAGAGAGATGCAGTTTCCGCGCTCGAGGCGCTCGATAGGATTCTGAGGGCCTTGGTCAAGCAGCAGCTGTAGTCGGCCGACTACAGCTGTTCGCGTAGTAGCGAGACTGCAGACAATCGCGGTTGGTTGTCTTTGTCAATGACGAGACCTTGGTGGTGACTGGTGCGACTCTTGGCAATCCGCCCTTGGCGAGGCTGCGTGAAGAACAACCCATAGCCCTTTCATGCCGATGGCTGCCATAGCCATGAGAGCGGTATCGCCACCAACGCCGCCAGCCGGACCGTCTGCACCGGGCCGTTGGGGTTGCGTCGGTGCAAAGCACGGACGCGGGTTCCCTGACAGACGCATCACCCGCTGATGCACTTGTCCCCATCCCGCAGAGTCAGGGCAGGGCGCCAATGTCTGGCGCCGTCACCCTGGAGAACGGTATGGCCGAAGCCAACCCCTACCTCAACGCCCGGCGCGAATGGGATGAGCGCTATGGCGACGCGCTCGCCCGCGCAAAGACCTGGCGGCTCGCCGCCTTCGCCAGCCTAGCCGTTGCGGCGATTGCGGTCGCCGGCATCGCCTACGTCGGCGGACAAAGCAAAATCCAGCCCTTCGTCGTCGCCCTCGACAAGATGGGCAACCCGGTGGCGATGGCGCAACCCGCGGGCGGCAACGCCGTCAGCCAGCGCATCATCGAGGCGCAGGTCGCCAACTGGGTGTGGACGGCGCGCAGCGTCATCCCCGATCCCCTTGCGCAGAAAGCGCTCATCGCCAAGGTCTACGCCATGGCAGGAAGCAACGCCGGGTCTTACCTCAACACCTACTACGCGGCCCACCCGCCCTTTGGCGACTTCACAGTCAACGTCACCATCACCAGCGTCCTGCCCGTCAGCAAGGACACCTGGCAGGTCGGCTGGGATGAGCAGCGCTACGAGGGGGGGCAGCCCAAACCGGTTGAGCACTGGCGGGCCAACATCACCACCGGCCTCGACACCAAGCTGGCCGACAACCCCCAGGTCATGCTCGACAACCCGCTGGGTCTGTTCGTCAAGAACGTGACCTGGACGCAGATCGTCGGCGGCGCCAAGTGACCGCTCTGATGGAACACCAGAAAACCGCCGCCAGGTGGACGGGGCGTTACATCGTCTCAGCCTTCCTGGAGACGATTGGACAAGCCCTGGTTCTGTGTGTGCCATTCGTCCTGATCGCCATGCCCTTTGTGTTCGATTCAGCGGGCTACCGCTTCAACCCCTTCTTTTATGCCTTCTGGCTTGCGGCTGTCGGCCTGCCGACCTGGGCGCTCGGCGTCGTGGTGCGCCCGCGCATCCTGCGGCCAGATTTTGTCAATTCCATCATGCTCTATCAGGAGGATCAAACATGAATCCCACCAAATCCCTGCTCGCCCTGGCCATCCTGGCCGCAGCGGCCAGCGCCCACGCCGCGCCACCGGCAGCCTCAGCCTCCCAACCCAAGCCCGACATCAAGCCCACGACATCGATCCCACTGCAAACCAGCCATCAGATCTACGACCTCAAGGCGCCGATCCCGCTGTCCTGGCGGGCGACCACGGCCGCAGCCCAGACCTGGCTGAATACCGGCAGCGCCCCCAGCATGGTCGGCACCAACGGCATGGTGATGTATGCCTATGGCCAGAGCCAGCCCACCATCACCTGCGCCCCGTTGCACATCTGCGTCATCAACCTGCTGCCCGGCGAGCACATCACCAACCTGTCCATCGGCGACAGCGTGCGCTGGCTGGTGCAGACCGCCGATGCCGGAAAGACGCCGGTCGTCGTAGTCAAACCGACCGCCGCGGGCCTGACGACCAATCTGGCCGTCACCACCGATGCGGGCCGGGTGTACTACCTGACGCTGGTCAGCGACCAGCACAACTATGTGCCGCAAATCGGCTTCTACGATCCGCAGCAGTTGGTCATCAACATGGAGCAGCAGGCCGCCCAACAGCGCGCCGCCGAAGCGGCGCAGACCGCCGCCAAGCAGCAGGCCGTCATCGCCCCGCTGGGCCACATCGACCCCTCGACCCTGGACTTCTACTACACCTGCAAACTCGACGACGGGCACTCCGACCTGGAGAACGACGACCTGCTGCCGCTGCGCGTGTTCTCCGGCGGCGGCCACACCTATCTGCAGATGCCGGGCAAGATGCGCTACACCGATGCGCCCGCCGTGTTCAACGTCACCAGCGACACCACCGAACTGCTCAACAGTCGCCTGGTGCACGACTACTTCGTCATCGACGGCCTGCCGCAGAAGTTCAAGCTGGTCGTCGGCGTGGGTAAAGGCTCGCGCAGCGTCACCTGCCATCACCAGCAGATGAACGCCGGCTGGTGGGCCCGCTGATGGAGACGACGATGAACGACTCCAAACAGGGCGACACCCCAGAACCCGACAGCAGCCTGCTCGCGCAGGACGTGGACGGCGCCACCGCCGGGAAGAAGAAAAAAGAGAAAGGCCTGAGCATCAAGGGCACGCCGCGTGAGGGCGGCGCCCGCCTGAGCAAGAACTTCAAGAAAGTCGCCTTTGTCGCAGGAGGCGTCGTCGCTGGCGGCATGATCCTGGGCATCATGACGGCCGGGAACAAGCAGGCAGCTCCCTCCGACGGCGGCGATTCGGGGGAACAGGTCGGCCTGACCAGCCCGGACATCGCGGCCATGCAGCGCGCGGCCCAGGCGAATGCGACACCCGCGCCCGGCGCATCGAACCCGGCGCAAGCCAAGGCCTCAGCCAGCTCGCCAGCTTCTCCCCTGCAAACCCCAGGAACAACCCTGGCCGCGACCCCCAACCCGCAGCAACTCACCCCCGCCCAGAAGTATCACCAATGGCTGGAAGAGCAGCACTACAAGAACCTGGAGGGCGCCGTGCTGGCGGCTCAGAGCGCGCACCTCGCCAAGGTCGAGCTGGCAGCGCCCAGCGCATCAAGATTGGCCGGAAGCGATACCGCCGAACAACTGCGCCGCCTCGCCCTCGGCGCAGCGCCCAAGCCGGGCGAGCAGGAACAAGCCCTGCAGAAGGCGCTCACCGCACTCCAGGGCGCGACAGGGCAGGGCGGTGCAGGCCAGCCATCGCCCCAGCAGCAGAACAAGAGCTTTCTCGATGCCGCACAGACCCCGGGGGACAACGGTTATCTGCCGGCAGCCGTGCAGCCTCCCCTGGCCCGGCATGAGCTATTCGCCGGCAGCGTGATCCCCGCCGTGATGCTGACCGGCATCGACAGCGATCTGCCCGGCACCATCAGCGCCCAGGTGCGGCAGACCGTGTACGACAGCTTGAATCCCAGTGTGGTGCTCATCCCTCAGGGCACCCGCCTGATCGGGCAGTACAGCAGCCAGATCGCCTACGGCCAAAGCCGCGTGCTGGTGGCCTGGAGCAGGCTGATCTTCCCGACCGGCGCCACCATCGACCTGCGCGGCATGGAGGGCACCGACGGCAAGGGCCAGGCCGGATTCCACGACCAGGTGGACAACCACTACTTCCGCGTCTTCGGCAGCGCCATCCTGATGAGTCTGCTCGGCGTCGGTGCGCAGCTCAGCCAGCCGCAGAACTCAGGAGCGCTCAACACCCCGTCCACCAGCCAGCAGGCGGCAGCAGCCATGGCGCAGCAACTCAATAACGTCGGCACCAACCTGCTCAACCGCAACCTGAACATCCAGCCCACACTCGTCATCCGCCCGGGCTATGCGTTCAACGTGCTGGTGAATCGGACGATGATTCTGCCGGCGTATTCGAGCCAGTGAAGATCAGTCCCTGTGCGCAACAAGGATGACGAAGCTGTTTGGTTGGGTCGCATCGGCGCTTGTTGGACGAAAGGTCAAAGCGTGCCGATCGTTTTTTTTGGTGCCACGGTCTTGGCCCGCGCGTCTGTCCGCGTTGCTGCGTTCAGCGGGCTCCAGTACCCGCAATCCCTGGCGTGTCGGTTTGCCGCTATTTGCTCGATGCGGCGATCGGGCGCAAAATGGCCTGAGCATCAGCGGTCCTCAATAGCTTCTTGTAAGCCGCAGGCGTCATGGCGTTGATGAGCAGCCGCCCCAGCACATCCGCCTTGACGTATTCCACCGCGAGTAAAGCCATCACTGGGTTGGTCGTGAGGGTGGCCTGATCCGGCGTGCGATCGCCGAATTCGGCGACGACGGCCTCGCTGTCGTCCGCCACCACGACGGCCAGACGCCGCCCCGCGAGTCTCAGCCGGGCACTCGCACCACATTCCGACAAGTCGTAAGTCGTGGGACCAGACAGGATTCGGGTGCCGTAGATGGCCACATGAGTCTCTATCCCACGGGCTGCCGCCGCTTCCAGCAATGGCCCCAGCGTCTCGAGTTCCTCGTCCCAGACCCCGGCAAAGATGATGGAGGACGCCTTGTCGATCGTTCGCGCAAACGCCTGGACGATGGGCTCTCGCCCACTGAGCGACCAGACCAGTCCCGGCTCGCGCTGCGCGGGCAGTCGGTCGAATGCTGCTGCCGCGGCTTGCACATCGGCCGCCATTCGCGAACGCAGCTCGCCCAGCAGATCGGTATGCGGGACCGCCGCATACCGAACCGGCTCGGAGCGATTCACGAGCACAGCGCCCCGCGCCTCAAGGCGGTTGAGCGTCTCGTAGACCTTCGATAGCGGCATGCCCGCCCGACGTCCGACTTCCGCACCGGTAAGGGGCGGCTGCCCCGCCAGGGCCGTGTACGCCTGGGCCTCGTATTGGGTGAACCCTAGGCGAATCAATGCGCTGATGGGTTCCGAATCCACATCCATTCCATTCCCCTTCTTCTGCTACGGCCAACATGACGTCAATCGCTTGACTAACTACCAGAGTAGTATAAGAATGCTTTTGAGTACTACTACGGTAGTAGTCACTTAACATCAAATGAAAGGATGGCATCAGATGCGAAAGACTGTCAGTACTGGCTCCCCTTGGGAGCCCAAAGTCGGGTATTCGCGGGCCGTAGTGGTGAACGACACCATCTACCTATCTGGCACAGCTGGACAAGGACCAGACGTCTATGCGCAGACCCGAGACGCGTTGGCTATCGTCGAGAAAGTGCTGCGTGACAATGGCTTCGCCATGTCCGACGTCGTGCAGAGTCGACTGGTGGTAGCAGACTTCGAGCACTGGGAGGATGCCGCCCGTGCCCATGGCGAGGTCTATCACCAGATCCGTCCAGCCTTCTCCCTGGTGCATGCCCTGCCGTTCGTCGATTCGTCGATCTTGGTCGAAGTTGAGGCCATTGCGGTCAGGACATCCGAATGACCGAGACGCTTGGCCAGCGCGACTAGCGCGGCCGACTGGCCTAAGCCAGCGGAGGGAAGTCGGCAGCGTCCACGCCGGTACAGACGCTGCCCCTCTCGATTCCCGAGATTCCGGCTGTGATCGAACCAGCCTTGATCTGGATGCCGCTTGATGCCAGTTCATTCCGACAGTTATGGACACATGGAACACGAGACAAAGAACTCCGAACGCCTGACGATCTTCATCGCTGCTGCAGCAGGCATGGCCATATCCAACAACTATGCGCTGCAACCCGTGCTGCCGATCGTGGCCAGAGATCTGAGCGTCTCGCAAGAGACAACCGGCCTGATCGTGGGTAGCCTGCAGATTGGCTATATGGCAGGAATTCTGCTGCTCGTGCCACTGGGCGACAAACTGAAGCCGGCCACCTTGGTCGCTTGGCAGTTCCTGCTCCTTGGGCTGGCGCTGTTTCTTGGCGCAGCCGCCCCGTCCCTCGATGCCCTGTTGGCGGCGGCTTGCCTCGTGGGCGCGATGGCGACCAACGCCGTGCACCTGTCGGGCGTGGCGTTTCGCGTGTCGCCTCCGCAGACGCGGGGCCGTGCGGTTGGCACCGTGGCGATGGGCATTTCAGCCGGCATCCTGCTCAGCCGTTTCGTGGGGGGACTGATCGCCCAAATGTCGGATTGGCGCGTCATGCTGGCAAGCTTCGGCGTCGTCGCAGTCGTGTTCGGCGGGCTGTGTTGGCGGCTGCTGCCACGGCATGCCAGCCAGCAGAGCCAGGAGCCCTACCTGCGTTTGCTGATCAGCCTGACGGATCTGCCGCGCCAGCACCCGTTGCTTCGCGAGGGCATTGCCGTGGGTGCTTGCTGGTTCTTCATCTTCAGCGCGCTCTGGGTCTGTCTTGCCCTGGGGCTGGCCGAACCGCCGTTGCGCTTAACGCCGGCGCAGGTGGGTCTGTTCGGATTTGCAGGACTGCTCGGCCTGTTCGCGACTCGGCCCGCGGGCCAGTTCGCAGACCGTTGGGGCCACCGCCCCGTCATCCTTGGCGGATTCCTGCTTGTGGTGATCGGGTGCCTATTCCTCTACGTCTCCTCCGCTTCGATCATCGGGACGGCGATCGGCGTGGCATTGTTCGACATGGGCTGTTTTGCGGCCCAAGTGGCGAACCAGACGCGGCTGCTTGCGATCGACGCTGCGGCGCGCAGTCGCATCTACAGCGTCTATATGTTCACCTACTATGCGGCTGGCGCTATTGGCTCGGTCGTTGGGCCGATGATCTTCTTGCGCTACGGCTGGAGCGCAATGTGCGAGTTGAGTATCGTGCTGGCCTGTTTCGGCTTCGGCCTTACGCTGATGAATCATCGGCGCGCTCGGCGCGAAGACAATCGGATGCCATCATTGGATGATGAAGCTGTTTAGTCTGACCACCGACAAGTGGCAGAGTGCCCTAATCATTCGTTCGGCAGTTCCGCGGCGAGACGCCGTAGCGCTCCTTGAACAGCCTGCTGAAATGTGCGGGATCCTTGAAGCCGCATTGATAGGCGATGGAGGCGATGGCCTGCTCCCGGTAGGCCTCGCATTGCAGCATCGCTTGCGCGGCCTCGAGACGCTTGGCCAGCACGATCCGCGAGAAGCGCAGTCCTCGCTGGGCGAACAGCCGGTGCAGATAGCGTTCTGACACGCCGATCGCTTGCGCGCAGGCCACGGCGGACAGAACGTCCGCGTCGTACAAATGCTGCTCAACGTAGTCGAGCGCCTGTTGCCAGCGCAGTTCATTTCCGGCTCGGATGGCGGGCGCTGGCGCTGAATCACCGTGATAGGCGGCTGCCAACAGCCACGGCAGCGCAAAGGACATGTAGAAATCGGCGGTACCGCACGAGCCATCCATGGCCATGCCAGAGAGAGCCCGGCGGACTGTCTCAGCAGGCAGAGCGGCGCCGCGCGCGATCCGCGGCGCAAGGGGGCGGTACCTCGCGTGGTCCGCACGATGGAGGCGTATGGCCGTTGCCGGCAGGCGTAGGGCGTAGAAGCTGCCGGGCGTCTTGAACACGACACGCGATGGCTCGGCAAGGTTGCGGAACGAGATGTCCCCGGCGCCGAAGGACAGGCGCGTGCCGTTCTGTTCAATGAAGCCGTCGCCTTCGACAACGACGTGAGCGACGATGGATGCGCGTACCTCGGCCGATAGCGTGCCGAGATCTGGAACCGCGTGAGTGATCGACTGCGGGCGAACCGATAGCTGCGCCAACCACAGCCTGTTGAACTTCGCATGCTGCTCCAGGCGGCCGCCGGGGCCGCCGTCATCGAGGATGACCTGGCCTGGCACGAAGCGATCTGCCAGCAGCCGCTCCCATGCGTGCGCCGACGTCCCCTGCGTCTGGTTTTCCACGTGTTCATCTCCTTCCAAAAATTCGGTTCATGTAGCGGCAAGCTCGCCGACTGGTGCTTCTTAGACTGTTTGTCACCCGTTTTCATCCCAAAGGAGAGGGAAACCATGTCCGCCATCATGACCGATTCCCATGCTTCCGTGGTTTCTGCGCCTCCCGTTCAGCCTGATGCCGGATTGGATGACTTGCTGAAATTGCGTACCGCGCTGGTCCTGGAGCATCCCCTCAATCAGGCGGTCGGGGGTGACCCCGGAAGGCTTTTCCTGATGTTCGAGCTGTACGCCGACTTCGTGTACGACTTTACCGAGTACGTCTGCCGCTTGTTCATGGCGTTGCGGGATGAGGAGATGAAATCCGTGATCTATGAGAATCTGGTCGATGAGCTTGGTCTTGGTTCGGCGAAGCCAAGCACTTGGAAGGTACAGCATGGGGAACTCTACCGCCAGTTCATCCACAGCCTACGCTTGATCGAACCCTACCGGGCGACGGGCATCGGACAGCGCATTACCACTATCGAGAACGCGTCGAAAGCCATCTCCAGACGCTTCTACGACGCACACGCGGCGATCATCACCGACGGCGATGACCTGCAAAGCTTTGCCGCGTTCTCAACCATCGAGTGCTGGGTCTGCGACTTGTATGCCTTCTGGAAGCGCGCTCTCGTGGGCATGGGCTGCAGCGAAGAGAGCCTGGACATGCGGACCATCGATCTGCATTGCATCTGTGACGTCGAACACAGCGCTGCGCTGGATGGCCTTCTGCGGAGAAAGCTGTCGCAGGGCGCTGACGCGCTGCACCGGATGAGGAAGGGGGTCGTGCGCGGCATGGCGGCTTCCGAGCGGCTGTTCTCCGATATCCACCGGGAACTGGCATGATGGTGTCGGCCCGTGGCGAGAGCACCGGGTGGCGATGGCCACCCATGCTGCTGCTGGCGCCGTTCCAGTTCATCTTCGGGCTGATCTATTCCTGGGGCGCCATCGCGCCCGCCATCCATGCCCAAAGCGGCTGGCCTCGGGCGACTCTCGACCTGGCGTTCTCGCTGACGCCTCTCGCGTTGCTTCCGGCTGTTGTCCTGGCCGGCCATGGGCTGCGGCGGATGTCGCCCAGGGCGATGCTGGCGGTGGCGCTCGGCTGCTTCACGATCGGTGGCGCGGTCGGTTTGGTGTTCGGGGATTCGCTGCCGTTCATGCTGGGCTACAGCATCGTGGCCCTGGGGATTGGCGCCGGGTTGTCCACGGCGGCCTGCATCGCCGTCGTCGCGCGCCTGTACCCACAACGCCGGGGTGTGCTGGGCGGCGCACTGCTGGCGCTGTATGGCATGTCGTCGGTGGTAAGCGCGCCCTTGTTCGAGTCGCTCAATGGTCACTTTGGCTGGCGCGCGGCGCTGGCTTTGCTGCTCGGCCTGTATGCCGCACTGGGCTGGCTGGCCTGGGCCGGCCTCCCGGTTCTGCCTGCGCAGGACGTGCACTTGGCCCCGCGTATCGGAATGCGGACCATGCTGGGCCATCGGTCGATGCGCTGGGCACTGGGTCTGGTGTTGATCGCCGCCCCTCTGGGGTCGGCGTCATTCGCGACGGTTGGACATCTCACCCGCCAACTTGGCTTCGGCTCGAGCTTCGCCCTCGTTGCGGTCGCTGCCATGGCGATCGGAAACGGCCTGGGGCGGTTGGGCTTCGGCGCCTTGGCCGACGTCCGGGGCGGACGCTTCAGCCGCAAGGTGGTGCTGGCCGTCAACGCCCTGGCTGCGGCGATCCTGCTGGCCGTGCTGCATGGCCTGGACGCGAGGGCGTTCGCCCTGTATCCCTTGCTCATGGGCCTGGCCTTCGGCGGCATGGCAGGCAAGCTGCCGGCGCTGGCCGCACATGTCGTCAAGGATGGCCATGCCGAGACGGCGTTCGGCTTGCTGTTCGGTGCCTTCGCATTGGCCAGTTTCCTGGGGCCGCTGGCCAGCGCTGCATTCGGTACGCGCGAGGCACTGGAAGGTTTCGCCGTCTGTGCGATCGCAGGCTGGTTGTCGGCGCTCGTCGCTCCTTGAACTGGAGGTGAACGCAGTATCCAGGCCGGTAGCGCGAAGGCCAAGGCGTGCCGCATGGGGATTTACGACCAAGTGGCTGAAGCAGGCCTACGGAAATCCAGTACAAAATTTAGCCATGTGCACGGTCATCGAAACGCCGGGCCACCCCAAGTTTCCCTGACCCTCACGGGGGACGGGTCGGCGAGCCGACCCTGGGGGCACTCAGAAGCAGGCCGATCGCATCTGGGCCGAAGGAGGCGGCTGCAGTTCATCACATAGATCGTCGAGCATGCTGACGCGGTCGACGTGATTCCTGGGGCGGATGGATCCCGCAAGGTGCGCTGGCAGCGGCAAGTCCGGCGGGCGCGCCTGATCTACTTGAATCTGACCGACGAGGAGGCCGTGCTATTGGTGGCGGTCTACGCCAAAGTGGAGCAGGACAACATGCTTCCCAAGGACATCCGAAAGGTGGTGTGACATGGACGTGAACAAGATCGCCAAGGCCATCGAGGCCGACGCGGGAGAGCCGCTGCCCGATCTGCTTCAGGCGCTGGACGATGCGCGGACGCGGGCGGGGCGCGTGATGACTCCCGAGCAGCTTCTCGTGCGCAAGGCCCGAGAGGCGTCGGGATTGACGCAGGCAGCGTTCGCGGAACGCATCTCGACACCAGTCGCCACCTTGCGTGACTGGGAGCAGGGGCGTTTCGCTCCGTCCGGCGGCGTGCTGTGCTTGCTGCGCCTCATCGCCCGTCACCCGGACTTGACGCAAGAACTTGCCGCCTGAAGAGGCAAAGAAGGCAAAGGGGGCGCTTGAGGAATGCCTCTGAGTGCGCATCACATGGTTCTAAATTGGGTATCGACCAGGGACTACATCGCAGCCGCGAAGGTGGCGGCGACGCGATCCAGATTTGCCTCGATCATTCGCATTCGGAGTAATGCATGGCGAGAAATGTGCTGCGACACGAGCTGGGGGCTGGAGAATCAGATGCCGACGACGACTGAAGGAGATCGGAGATTTTGGCGACAAACAGAAAAGAGCCCTTGACCAAGCACGCCTGGCAGTTCGCACCGAAGTTTCGCCGTGGCGCGTTCGGCTGGCGGTCGGATCTGCCGATCCAGCGGATCAAGGAAGCGGTCTCCGAGATCAAGGCGATGTCCCGCAAGGAGCCTGTCCTTGCCGCGGAAGGTGCTGTCATCCTGCTGGAAAAACTCTCTCCCGCATTGGAGCAGGTGGACAGTTCTTCGGGGGCGATCGGCTCGGCAGTGAATCGGGCCATCGACACCCTGGTGCCAATCATCGCTGAGGCAACTGTGGATGTCGGTGTGCGGCAGCGTTGGCTGCAGCGTCTATGGGCCGCCGTCGAGAATGACGGCATGTCCTACATCGAAGCACTGGGTGAACTCTGGGGTGATCTGTGCGCAACGCCCGAGATCGCGGTGGCCTGGGCGGAGGAGTTCCTGCCGGGTTTGGAGTCAGCCTGGGGGTCACCTCAAGGTGAGCATCGGTACTACGGCGGCACAGCCGCCTGTCTTGCTTGCCTATACGCAGCAGGGCGCAACGAGCAGCTTCTGGCGCTCCTCGAGAAAGCCCCGTTCAAGTGGTGGCGCGACCGGCGTTGGGGTGTGAAGGCATTGGTGGCCATGGGTCGGCGGGCCGAGGCCTTGCGCTATGCCGAGGAATCGCGCGGACTCAATGACCCGCCCTGGCAGATCGCCCAAGCGTGTGAGGCGATCTTGCTGGAATCGGGTCTCGCGGAAGAGGCGTACAAGCGCTTTGCGATCGAGGCGAATCAAGGCGCCACCTATCTCGCGACGTTCCGGGCGATCGCCAGGAAGTACCCGGGAATTCCGAAGGCGGCAATCCTGCGCGATCTCGTGGCCAGCACGCCGGGCAGCGAGGGCAAGTGGTTCGCCGCGGCCAAGGATACGGGGCTATTCGCCATGGCGACCGAGTTGGCCAGGCACCGGTCGGCTGACCCGCGCACCCTGACGCGTGCTGCCCGTGACCATGCGGAAATGCAGCCGGGGTTCGCGCTCGCCGCCGGTCTGGCTGCATTGCACTGGATGGCGCTCGGGTATGGCTACGACATCACCGGAGCCGATGTGCTCGATGCCTACACGGCGGCGCTGCGGGCTGCACCGGCAGCGGGCGTTGCGGTCGACCATGTGCAAGCGCAGGTCCGTGACCTGATCGCGGCGGCCCACCCAGGGAGCAAGCTGTTGGCGACAATGCTCGGGCAGCGCGTGGGTAGATAGTCTGGCAACTGAATGTCCAAATTACCCGCTGGGGGTCGAACGGAACGAGCTGCTGAGCCGCACCGCTCTGTGTGCCTCAGCGTCCAGGGGGATTTGCGAGTGTTGATTGACAAAAATGCAACTACAATAGCGGCATGACAACCAACTTGCGCTTTGAGTGGGATGAGGCCAAGAACCGCGCCAATCAGCGCAAGCATGGGGTGAGCTTTGAAGAGGCTGTTCACGTCTTCCACGACCCATTGCAGGTCTCCATCCAGGATCGCATTGAAGGCGGCGAGCAACGCTGGCAGACCTTCGGTCTGGTCAGTGGTGTGGTTCTGCTGATGGTGGCGCATACCGTGCGCGAGGACGATGAAAACGGCCACGCCATCGAGGTCATCCGTATCATCTCGGCGCGTCGCGCCGACCGCATGGAAAGACAACGCTATGAAGAGCAAAATCGTTAGACACACTATGGACTCGCTGCCGCCCCTGACGGCGACACAGCAGGCCCACCTGAAGGCGCTGGCTGCGCAGCCTGACAGTACCATCGATACGAGCGACAGCCCTGTGTTGAGCGCAGCGCAATGGGATACCTCCGTGCGTGGGCGGTTCTATCGACCGATCAAGCAGCAGATCACGGCCCGCATCGATGCCGATGTGCTGGACTGGCTCAAGGGCCAGGGCAAGGGCTACCAATCGCGCATCAATGCCATCTTGCGCAAAGAAATGCTGGCACAAAAGGCTTGAGCGAGCTGCGATTTCAGCGCTGGTCATGTCGGTGCGGCACCACTGAATATGGTACCAATCATGGTATCAATACACTAAGTGGATGATTTTATGAACAAAACGAAT